>NZ_JBPLBA010000068.1:0-49526 GCF_054039375.1 Desulfomarina sp.
AATAACAGGCTCCAGTTCCGGTGTCCCGGCTGTGGGACAAAGAAAAATATAACAGTTCCGCCCAGTTTGCGAAGAAGAAATATTCGTTGTCACAGGTGTGGAGAAATCACCAGGTGTGTGTTTAACAGGAGAGCCCTTCTGCGGGAACTGCAGAGCGGAAAGGCTGTTCTGGTAACGAATTCCGGGAGAGAACTGGATATAAATCTTTTTGATATTTCGCCAAGGGGAATCGGTTTTGAACTGGCAATAGGGGCGGTCCGAACCAGGGCAGTATCCGTGGGGGACCAGATCCGCCTGCGGTGCAGCTGGAACCAGAGATTACTGGGAGGGGGTCGATTTGTGGTCCAGAATATCAGGGGGCAGCGGGTCGGGGTGAAAAAGATGATGGTTAACATAATATAACCTGAATCCGGCACCTCAGAAAATGGGAAATGATCACACCTGACTTATGCTGAGTCTTTTATTATCCGGTTACCTGTTTTGCAGGAAATTACTCAATTCCGGATGGGCACTGACTATTCACAGGATCCGGCAACTTTATCATTTTATTTCCTGTGAGTAGCTCAAAATAATCGAATTGTATGAGAGAAACATTTCTATTTCGTCTGGTTTTCCTGCTGTACCGATTTCTGTGGAGTTGTGCCATTCCCTTTCTCCTTCATTCGCGTCGCCTGAAGGAGGGGAGTGCGGAGCGTACCCTGAAAAATGTGCTTTTTTCCAGGGTGGATCTCTGGATTCACGCAGCTTCTGCCGGAGAAGCCTATCTGGCCGGGCAACTGGTTGGTGGACTCGAGGTCGGGCGGACGCTGGATATCCTCATCACAACCAATACGTTTCAGGGCAAGGAAATCCTTAAAAAAGTTGCTGCTGACCGGAATCACAGGGTTACCGTCGCCTACATGGTTTTTGATAGTCCGGCACTGGTTCGCAGGGCAGTAAAAATTGCCGACCCCAAACTTCTTATATTGATTGAGCTGGAGATCTGGCCGGCACTTCTGGCGGAAATAGTACGTGTCGGCAGGAAATATATCATTGTCAATGGTCGAATGACTGAAAAGAGTTACGGTGGGTATAAAAGGATCGGTTTCCTCTGGAAAAGACTCAAGCCTGCAGCAGTTCTGGCCATTTCGGAAAATGACAGAGCACGGTTTGCAGACCTTTTTGACCTTGGTCCAGAAAGGGCGCTTCATGTGCCTAACCTTAAATTTGATCGCATCGGAACTTGTCGCTGTCCGGTTGAACATACTGAAAAGCAGAAGATGTCCCTGGTGTTGGCCTCGGTTGGTCGGGATGAGGAGGAGGATATTCTTTTTCTGATCAAAGCGCTGCTGGAAAAATTTCCCGGCCTTCTAATCCATCTCTTTCCCCGTCATATGCACCGTGTTCAGGGATGGATGGAGCGGCTGGAGGAGAATAATATCAGTTGGGTCCTGCAGTCTTCCAAAGAGGATACGGACAATTTTTCTGTAGTGATCCGTGATGTATTCGGGGAACTGGTGGAGGAGTACAGGAGGGCGAACAGTGTTTTTGTCGGTGGCAGCCTTGCCCCCATAGGCGGGCAGAATTTCATGGAAGCCTTTATGAACGGGGTTGTGCCGGTGACCGGTCCGTTTCTTTCTGATTTTTCCTGGGTTGGGGAGGAGGTTTTCAGGGAGGGGCTGGTAAAAATGGGAAACAACCGCGAAGATGTTCTGGATCTGCTGGTGGAGTCCCTTGAAAATCCGGTGGACAAGGCTGCTTTTGCAAAAAAGGTGAATCGTTATATTGTCGGGAAACAGGGGGGGACTGAAAAAACCTGTGAATTTATCAAAAATTTTCTGAAAGAATCATGAACTCTCAAGTTTTCATGATCACGTCATGTTTTGAAAACGTTAATGAATGATGCTGGGTAGTAGCCAGAAGAGCGGCGGCCATAAAGGCAAAAAAATGACCCTGCTGGGAATCGTAGAGAAACGAATTGAGCAGGCATCCTGTAGCCATACTGATGATAACACCCTGCAACAGCCAGCCATCCGGTCTGGGCATTTTTGATGATTTCAGCAGGGCGAGGAAGAAAAGAAGCAGAAACAGCAGGAGTCCAACGCTTCCCAGTTGAACTGCAATGAAAAGATATTCGTTATGGGGATTGTCGGTTCGCTTGACTCCGGTTCCCTTGATCAGTTTGTCATGAGCCACCCCGAAGCCACCTGTTCCATATCCGAAAAGCGGTCTGTCCTGGAAAAGTGTTATGCAGTCAATATACCAGTCGAGCCGCATACCCATTGATGTTCGCGAGCATCCGTGTTCATGTTCGTAGGCACGGACTTCGGCAATGGCCTTGTTTATTCTTGAAGAAATATTTGCCGAAGAAAAATAGAGTGCCGAACAGAGGCCGACCAGCATGAGCATGGCTGCAGCCTGCATCCTGAAAGAGAAACGCTGGGTGCAGAAAAGCAGGCCGAGAACGATCAGGACCAGCATGCCGATTCTGCCCGGGGCGACATAGCCGATATTGGCCAGGGCCGCAAAAGTGATAATAAGCCAGAAATACCTGTATTGTTTTGAATCGGCTGTTCTATGGGCAGACCAGAAAGCCAGCACAGCCATGAAAAATGAGTGTGTAATATGATAGACCAGAGAATTACCGTATCTGTCCGAAGGGATGACTCCAAATTTCATGAAAAATGAAACGATCATCAGGACAATACAACCTGCGACAAAACTGTTTATGGCGTTTATTCGTGCTCCCGGCCTGCCGTCGAGGAGTGAAACAACAATGGGCAGCAGGATCAGTTCCCGGTATTTCTTCAGGTTGGCAAGACCATCAGACAGTTCTGCCGGTGAGTAGAGCAGCCCTATGATAAAGAGGAGAAAGAGGAGTAGCGAGACCAGTGCTGCCGGGTAGTTCCTCAGTATTTTCGGTAAGTTCATGAACCTTCCTGACAGAAACCAGAAGAGTACGGCCATGATGGAGAAAAGTGCGGTAAAGGCTGTGGATAGAGGTATGAAAAAGCAGGTTGCGGTGAGCGAAAAGATACTTGCCCGGGTGAAAAAGGAAATCATTGTAATCTGGAGGAGAGAATGTGCAGAAGATCTTCACGGGTCAGCTGCACAGGATTAAATTTGTTGTTCGAGGCGGAGATTATTCTTTCTAGATCATTGGAATTCATGCCGAAGATATTGAATGTCGGCAGTTTGAACAGTTCGGTCAGCCGAACCAGCTCATCTATGAAGAAGTCCTGGAACCAGTTGTCGGTCTTTTGGGATTTTTTACTGAAAATTTTACCCAGGTTCGAGTATTTCCGCAGGCCATTCTCCTCAATATCCGTTTTTTCTGCAGACGCTCTCAATGCGTAAAGTGTGGTTTGGTTGGTTGTCGCCATCAGAGAGCCGCAGACTGTTCCGTGGGGAATATTAAAAAAACCGCCGATGGTTCCCGCCAGCCCATGAACGGTTCCCAGGCCGGCATTGCTCAGAACAATACCGGAAAGCAGGGCTGCATAAGCCATGTCTGATCTGGCCTGAAGGTTGGAACCATTGAGAAACGCAGTTTCCAGGGACCTGGCAATGGCATGGAGACCATCAAGGGCCAGGCAATCCGTCATGGATGATGCACGGGTGGAGAGATATGCTTCAACCAGCTGGCTGAAACAATCCATGCCGCAGGAGGCAGTAAGAGATGGCGGGCAGGTGATGGCGAGTTCCGGATCCACAAGGGCAAGGTCAGGAAAATAGTTTGAATGACGTAAAGATTTTTTAAAACCGTTTTGGCCGGGAGATCGGATCACCGCGTTATTTGTCGTTTCACTTCCTGTTCCGGCTGTTGTCGGGATGGCAATAAAGGGCAGTTTTCGACCGGTGGGCTGTCTGTTGCCTACTCCTTCAAGAAAGAGGGTAATGGGCTCCTGTTCAACCAGCATGGCGGAAATGGCTTTACCCGCGTCAAGAACACTACCGCCTCCGACCGCGATAACCATATCAACAGGGGAATCCTGAAGTCGGGAGACGGCTTCGTCTACCAGGTCCGGCGTGGGTTCTGAGGAAATCCGAATGACAGGTGTTTCCCCGGATCCGGTATAGTCACTCATTCTGTCCATGACTTTTTGCCAGGTGCTGTTGTTTTCCAGAGATGCGGAGCCGAGGACAAAAATCGGTTTCATGCCAAAAGAATCATACAGATCAGGCAGTTCAGATATTTTTCCCGGACCGAATGAAACAGGAGGGATTGCTGTAAAATGAAAAGGAGAAACCATTTTTCTCATAACCTGTCGAAGGATTTTGGTATGAATTGTTCTACAATACCTTTTGCGATTCTTTTCGCAACCGTAATCTCCTCGTGGCCTGAATCCAATCTGAATGACTGCTTGGTCGAAAAGGCCCTTTTGGTACAATAAGTAATGAAAGTTTCCTATGCCGTATACTTCCGGCCACCTGAATTTATACTTAAGAAAAAGCTTGACTGGCACGGATTCTTCTGCTATCAGAAAATCATAGACGACTGTTTCGTCATTTTTATCTTACTTACGGCGTATATGATTTCACCTCTTTCCACCATCAGCGTTTTTATTCTCGCAGTGCTGGTCCTCAGCGTGGTGGTCGTGGTCCGAAAGGTTGAAGGCGGAGTGCCGTGAGGGGATAAAATCCAGTAAAATAAATCACTTAAACCCCTGTTGGCGCTCCGCCGGCGGGGGTTTTTCTTTTCCTCCGTGCAGAAAACCAACGGGATAAACAACAGGAGGAGAAAATCATGGAAACGATGAATGGAGCTCAGCTTATCATCAAAATGCTGGAGCGTCAGGGAATCAATATAATTGCCGGTATTCCAGGCGGTGCCAATCTTCCCCTTTATGATGCGTTGCAGAAAAGTAAAAGTATCAGGCATATTCTCTGTCGGCATGAACAGGGGGCCGGCTTTCTGGCTCAGGGAATCGCACGATCCACCGGGAAGGCCGGTGTCTGTTTTGCCACGTCAGGGCCCGGAGCCACCAATATTCTGACAGCCATTGCCGATGCCTATCTCGATTCTATTCCGGTTGTCTGTATAACCGGGCAGGTTCCGGCATCCCTTATTGGTACGGATGCCTTTCAGGAGGTTGATACCTATGGCATGAGTATTCCCATCACCAAGCACAACTATCTGGTGAGAGAGGTTGAAGAACTTCTGGAGATTATACCGAAGGCTTTTGAACTTGCCCTCTCCGGTCGTCCCGGACCGGTATTGATTGATGTGCCGAAGGATGTTCAGACTGCATCAATCAGTTTCTCTGATTTACCGAAACCTGGCCGAAGGGCCGCGGGGCCGAGGGCGGAAGATTGGCAGCTTCGGGCGGCGGCAACCCTCATAAACAGGGCAAAACGGCCGATTCTCTGTCTGGGTGGAGGTGTTATTCTGGGAGAAGCTGCAGTTGAAGCGCGGGCACTGCTGGAAAAAAATTCTCTGCCTGCCACCATGACCCTTCTGGGACTGGGCAGTCTGCCGGAGAATCATCCCCTCTCCCTTGGAATGCTCGGTATGCACGCGGCCCGCTCAACCAACATGGCCCTGCAGGAGTGTGATCTTTTTATTGCCGCCGGAGCCAGGTTTGACGATCGGGCCACCGGCAGGATTGTCGAGTTCTGTCCGGACGCCCATGTTATCCATATGGACATTGATCCCAGTGAAGTTTCCAAATTAAAAAGCGCCAATGTTGGCCTGGTTGGTGATGTGAAGGAATCTCTTAAGGCATTGCTGCCGCTGGTAGAACGCAACGAAAGGACAATCTGGCGAAACCAGATCGAGGTCCTGCAGGAGATGTATCCCATGACGTCACCCGATGCCATTGTTCCGGAAAAACCCTACGGTCTGATTCTGAAAATTTCAGAACTGATGGGGAAAAACTGTTTTGTGGCGACGGACGTGGGCAAGCATCAGATGTGGACTGCCCAGGTCTATCCGTTAGAGAGGCCGCGTCAGCTTCTGACATCGGGCGGGCTGGGCACCATGGGATTTGGGCTGCCGGCGGCTATCGGAGCGGCCCTTGCAAATCCTGACAGTCAGGTGGTCCTTTTTACCGGAGACGGCAGTTTGCAGATGAATATTCAGGAACTGGCGACCGCTGTTGAGCAGCAGGTGAACATCAAAATAATCGTCATGAACAACAAATCTCTGGGGCTCGTACGTCAGCAGCAGAACCTGTTCTATGACCGGAATTGTTTCGCTTCGGATTTTCAGATCGATGTTGATTTTGCGGCCATAGCCAAGGGGTTCGGCATGAAGGCTTTTCATACCGGTCCCGGATGTGATCTTCCCTACCTTCTGTCGAGAATATTGAATGAAGAGGGACCGTGTCTGATCAATGTTCCTGTTGCCGTGGAGGAGGAGGTTTACCCGATGGTGCCTCCGGGGGCGGCCAACAGTGAGATGCTGGGCGGATACAATGCTGAAAAATGTGAATAGTAAAGCGAGGAAAAACCGATGAAAGAAGCAATTACCGTATTGGAGCTGACAGTGAACAATCATCCGGGAGTCATGTCCCATATCTGTGGTCTTTTTTCACGCAGGGCATACAATCTTGAGGGAATAGTCTGTGTTCCTGAAAAGAGCGGGAAAACGAGTCGGATGTGGCTGCAGGTTGTGGAACAGGTGAAACTGGATCAGGTTATCAAGCAAATTCAAAAACTGCCAGATGTGCTGCTGGTTGAAAAGCACGGGGCGGAACATGAGGCCTTTGCCGGAGTCAAGTCTCTGGTCTGACAGTTCGAGAGAAAATTCTGATTGTCCGTGAAACTCAGCTGGAGTGGTGTCAGGCTGAGTTTTGTCCGTGATTGGAAAAAACTTGCGTCCTGCTCGGTGGCAGGTGATTTTTATGGTTTCATAGTTACCATGCTCCAGCGTGGGAACCTGGCCGGAACGCTCCGCGTGCCAAAGCCCGCAACGGCAGGAAACTGTAAATACAGTGTGGCTGCCAGTATGCAATGTTGGGCATTTTGAGACACGAAACATCCGGTATTTGTTCCCACGCCGGAGCATGGGAACTATGGTGGTGCCGGAGCATGGGAACTATGGAGGTGCCGGAGCATGGAGACTATGCTGGTGCCGGAGCAGGGATACTGCCTTTGCCGGAGTCAGGTCTCTGGCCCGACAGGAGACTTGACGTGGGGTTGATTTGGTGTTAGGTGTCATTTTTAAAATTTAAAATTTAAAAATTTCCCTAAACCCAGTCGGAGAACTATGCAGACATGTTGGAAATGCAGCAAGGAAATTCCCGAAGGCAGCCCCTCCTGCCCGCACTGTAAAGCCCCTTTAAGCCGGGACGCGGTAGACAATATGGCAACCATCGGCCCCGGCGGGGCGCCGGATATCCAGATAGTGGTCGGTGTTGTTGTTAAAGAGCGTTACGAGATACAAAGAGAGATAGGCCGTGGCGGTATGGGGATCGTCTATCTCGCCCATGACCGGATGATGGACAAACAGGTAGCTCTCAAGGTTATCCCCCAGGAGCTCTGCATGGATCCGCGCGCGGTTGGTGACCTCAAGCGGGAAACGGGTATAGCCATGGGACTGACCCATGAAAATATCGTCCGCCTGCATACCCTCGATACCTGGGAAGGCCAGGCCTTTGTGGTAATGGAATACGTGGGCGGTGGTACCCTGGCCCATCTCCAGGCCGGAGTTACTCTCGGCCTTGAAGAAATACTGCCTGTTGTCCGGCAGATTGCCAAAGCCCTTGACTACTCCCATTCCGCGAGTCCCGCGGTGATCCATCGTGACCTGAAACCGCTCAATATCCTGCTGACCGAAGACGGTACACCCAAGATAGCCGATTTCGGCCTTGCCCGGGTAATGCGTGACTCCGCCACCCGCATTTCCGGCCATGACAGTGCCGGCACCCTTGCCTATATGGCGCCGGAACAGTTGCGTGGCAAGGGTATTGGCAAGGCAACGGATATCTACGCCTTTGCGGCTATAATCTACGAGCTGCTGTCGGGTAACCCGCCCTTTTATACCGGTGACCTGCGCTGGCAGATAATGCATGAGGAAGTTGAACCGATTGCAGGCCTGCCGGATTATGTCAACGCAGCGCTTTTGGCAGGGCTTGCAAAAGAGCGTGAAGATCGTCCGCAGTCCGCCGGGGAGCTTGTGGGGATGTTGACCGGTGAAAAGCAAGTGGTGCAGGGCAGAAAAAGGCAGCAGAAGAAAAAGAAAAAACCGGCAGGACGCAAGCAGGCAGGACGCAGCAAATATCTCTTTGCCGGTTTGGGCTTTCTGCTGGTGGCTGCTCTGGCCGTGGGGGGCTATTACTATTCTTTCGATGTTGGGCAACTTGTTCGGGGCGGGCCGATCCTCAGTGTGGAAAGTGAGCCACCCGGAGCCCTGCTCTTTGTCGATGACGGCCGGGTGGAAAAAACACCCACAGCCGTCTCCGATCTGGCCAACGGCACCCATACCGTTCGTCTGGAACTGGAGAAATATCTGGTTCACACGGAAAAGATCTTTATTCAGCAGGATAAACCCATCCACCTGACTGCAAAACTTGTTCCCGAACCCTTTGGTGATCTCCGCTTTGAGAGCACACCGGCTGGTGCGGAGATATTTATTGAAAAGAAAGCAGTTGGCACCACACCAGCAACAGTGGAACATATTGATGCCGGTAACCATCTAATAGAATTGAAAAAGAAAGGTTTTGACCCGTGGCAGCGTAAGGTGGAAGTCAAACCGCTTGTAACCGGTGAGGTTGTTGCCGATCTGGTTTCCATTTATGGCGGCCTGCAGATTACAAGTAAACCTGCCGGGGCAACTGTGCTGCTTGACGGCCAAAAACTGGGGAAAACACCCTACGGTTTTTCCCAGGTTCTTAAAGGACAATATAAGCTTGGTCTGCAACTGAAAAAATATAAGCCCTGGCAGAAAAACATAGAAGTAGAAGCCTCGCAGACAGTAATCCAACATGTTGAACTTGATGAACTAAAGCAGGGTCAGGTTAAATTGAGTTCTGTACCTTCCGGGGCAAGAGTTTCGGTGGATGGAAAACCTGTTGGCACAACACCGCTGGTAGTAGATCATTTGCCGGGTCGGATTGATGTCGCAATGACATTGCCTATGTACAAACCGTGGCAAAAACAGGTCAAGGTCCTGGCTGGTGAAACGGTATCCGCCCATGCTGGTTTGGCGCGGGTAACACAGTTTAAAGATACAGTAACCGGTATGGAGTTCACATGGGTAAAAGGCGGCTGTTACCGGATGGGTGATACCTTTGGCGGTGGATACAGCGATGAAAAGCCCGTCCATAAAGTGTGTGTGGATGGTTTTTATATAGGGAAATACGAAGTAACCCAGGGAGAGTACAAGAAGATTATGGGGGGCAATCCATCCAGATTCAAAAAAGGTGATCGCTATCCGGTGGAAAGAGTGAGTTGGAACGATGCCCAGGCGTTTATTAAAAAGCTGAACAACCGAACAGGCAAAAAATACAGACTGCCAACGGAAGCCGAGTGGGAATATGCGGCCAGAAGCGGAGGCAAAAACGAGAAATACGCAGGTGCAAACAGGCCGGAATCTGTTGCCTGGTTTGATGATAACAGCGGCAGCTCAACCCATAGGGTAGGCACGAAATCCGCCAACGGTTTGGGTCTTTATGATATGTCCGGCAATGTCTGGGAATGGTGTCAGGACTGGTACGACAGTGGTTACTATGGTAAGAGTCCAGAGAATAACCCCGGGGGGCCATCGTCAGGCTCGAACCGCGTGAATCGCGGCGGCAGTTGGAACTACGCGGCCAGGGGCGTGCGTACTGCGAACCGTGACAGGGATTCGCCGGGCAATCGGATCGGCAATCTGGGTTTCCGTCTTGTTCTTTCAGGACAGTAGTGTGCCGGGTACGGCAAGGACCATCGCCATCCGGCCGGGGCTGCCGGGGCGGCCTGGCGTCACCCGACGGGTCGGGTGCGTCGGTCCGTCACGCTGCTCCGGACGCATGGCGATGAAAAGGGGAGGGGGGGGGAATAGTTCCCACGCTCCAGCGTGGGAACCTGCTAAGGACGCTCTGCGTCCCAAAGTCCACAATGACAGGCAACCGCATTCCCTGCATGTACAATGTAGAGTGGTGGCCAATGTTCAATGTTGGCATCCTTTTGGAAGCATGACGTTACCATGGTGAGGTTATGACGCGGAGCGTCCGATATATGTTCCCACGCCGGAGCATGGGAACAATGTTGGCGCCGGAGTGTGGAAACAATGCTGTGTACCCACGCCGTAGTGTGGGTACAATGTATGCCTGGCGTTTATGGTTCCCACGCTCCAGCGTGGGAACTAAAGTGAACAGTGAAGAATAATGATGGGCATTGGATATCGTTTTTTTACCATAAATACTCGTGACAGCGAGATTGGCGAGGAGAGGCTGAACAATTTTTTATGCACTGTTACCGTAGTGTCGGTACGAAGAGAATTTGTTGCCGACGGCGGCAATTCCTTCTGGTCTGTCTCTGTTGAGTATATGGAGTCTGCAAAAAATGATGGAGAAGGGAAAAGGAAGTCTGTCAAGTCAAGGGTGGATTATAAAAAAATCCTGTCTCCGGATGATTTTACTCTTTTTGCAAAGCTGAGAGACTGACGGCGTGAGATTGCCGATAAAACCGGGTTGCCCCTTTATAACATAATGAATAATGAACAGTTGGCCGGGCTTGCGAAACGGCGGCCCGCCAACAGGGCGGAACTGACGGCTATCGACGGTATCGGTGAGGGCAGGGCGGATAAATACGGTGAAACCGTTATTGCAATAGTGGCAGAATATAATCAAGGCAGAGAAGTCGAACAGGATGAAAAGAGCAGGTAATCTCTATGACCTGGTACATACTTACGAAAATATATGTCTTGCCTATGTAAAAGCCAGGAAGGGTAAACAGAGCAGGCAGTATGTCGTCGAGTATGCAAAACATTTACAAAAAAACCTGCAGGCACTGCGACAGCAGTTGCTGGAAGAGAACTGTTCGGTTGGCAATTACCGTTTTTTTTACGTGTTTGATCCCAAGAAACGGCTGATCTGCGCAGCACCCTTTGCCGAGAGGGTACTGCACCATGCAATTATGAATATCTGCGAACCTGTTCTGGAGCAGAGTGCGATCCATGATTCCTACGCCTGTCGCAGGGGCAAAGGATTGTACGCAGCCATTGAGAGATGTCAAAAATTTTCCAGGCGCTATCACTATTATTTACAAATTGACATCAAACACTATTTTGATACCATAGATCATGACACCCTGCTGGAGCTTTTACAGAGAAAAATTAAAGACAGGCGATTATTGGACCTTTTCGGGAAGATTTTTGCCACCTATTCCATCACACCGGGAACTGGTTTACCGATCGGCAACCTGATTTCCCAGCATTGTGCCAATTTTTATCTTGCTGTCTTTGATCACTGGATAAAAGAACAGCGGAAAATACCTGGGTATATACGGTATATGGATGATTGCCTGTTGTTCAGTGACAGTCGTGAAGTTTTGCGCGGAGAGTTGAAGAATTTACGTATTTACCTGGCTGAGACACTTGGTCTTACTGTGAAAAACTCCGTTCAGCTTCATCGATGTTCACTTGGAATTGCGTTTTTAGGGTATGTTATATTTCCAGGGCGTATCCTGCTTGGCAAACGGAGTCGAAGGAGGTTTGCAGCCAGGCTTGATGAGTATGAGCAGCAATGGCTGGCGGGTAAGTGGGATACACCCACATTGGTCGCCCATGTTGAGCCGTTGATTGCGTTTACCCGGCAGGCGGATGCTCTTGGCTTTCGGCAGAAATTTTTTGCCGGGAGACAGAATATGGTAGAACAGATTATGGAGAGAGATTTTACCGGTTACGATCGGTGAAGAGGGTGCAGCCCATAAGCTCGAACCGCGTGAATCGCGGCGGCAGTTGGAACAACACGGCCAGGAACGTGCGTACAGCGAACCGTAACAGGAATTCGCCGGGCAATCGGAACAACAATCTGGGTTTCCGTCTTGTTCTTTTCAGCACACAGGGAGGCGGAGTCTCCCGATGTCCAGGGTTGTATCCTGCTCAGATGTGAGCGAAAACAGCAGTAAGCCTTCCGGGGCTGGTAGCACCGCAGTCGGATGACAGGTGCGAAGGTCCCGGTTGAGGTTTGAATACTGTATAATTATAATTGTTCCCATGCTCCGGCGTGGGAACCCGCTGCGGACGCTCCGCGTCAAAAAAGCAATCAACCACAATGGGAAGAAGCCGCTACCTGATAACCGAACCTGACAAACCGCACTTCCTGACGTGTACGGTTGTAGAGTGGTTGCCGGTGTTCACCCGCCCGGAAACGGTGGACATTCTTCTGGAAACATGGCGCTATCAGAGGCAGAACGGGTTGAAGTTGTACGGTTATGTTATCCTGGAGAACCATTGTCATTTTATTGCCCGGGCGGAGAGGCTGGATAAATGTGTTAGCAGCTTCAAGTCATTTACGGCTCGCAAGATTATTGATGCTCTGCACTCACGACGGGTGGAGATACTGCTGTCTCGTCTGCGTGGTGCAAAAAAGAAGCATAAGCACGATCGGCAATACCAGTTCTGGCAGGAAGGAAGTCATGCTGAATTGATTCTTGACGAGAAAATGATGCGTGCAAAACTTGATTATATCCATGGTAACCCGGTTAAACGCGGCTATGTTGGACAGGCTGAACATTGGCGCTATTCGAGTGCCGGGAATTACTTTCGTGGAGAGGGTTTGCTAGATATTGACTGCTGGTGAGTTTGTGACGCGGAGCGTCCGGGGTTGTGTTCCCACGCTGGAGCGTGGGAACAATGCTGATGCTGGAGCGTGGGAACAATGTCAGGCCGAAGCATGGGGAACAATGCTGGAGCAACAGGTAGTCGGCTGACGGATAAAAAGTAGTTGTCAACAACTTTATGAAAAAAGGATGAAACTGAAAAAAATATTTATTTCTGTTATTCTGTTTCTTGTTACTCCCTGTATTGTCGCCGCTGCAGACCAGGGGACCTGGAAGGCCCTGATTATTGGTATAGGTGATTACCAGGACAGGCGTGTAACCGATCTGCGCACGCCGGTGTCGGATGGCCGGGAGTTGGCAAAAATATTGTCGGAGGGATATGGTTTTGAGGTAACCACCCTGTTTGATCGGCAGGCCACCTGGGACAATATTGATACCGCTCTGCGCAAACTGATTGTTGAAAGCACTGAGGACGATTCGGTGCTGATATACTATGGCGGCCATGGTGATCTTGACGAGGAGCTTGGTGAGGGCTGGTGGTATCCGGTTGACGCGGTGCCCGGCAAAAGACAGACCTATCTAAAGAACAGTGATCTGAGAGAGCTCATCAAGAGAATGCCCGCCAGGCATGTACTGCTTGTTTCCGACTCCTGCTTTGCCGGTTCCCTGTTCGGGGATTACCGGTCTTTTTCCGCGAAGATTGATGATCGATATCACCAGCGTCTCTACCGGAGCAAAAGTCGCCAGGGCCTGACCTCCGGCGGCAAGGAGCCGGTGCTGGACGGGGGCAGTGAGGGCCATTCCATCTTTGCCTATCATTTTCTGAAATTTCTGCGAACCACAGACCGGGATATCTTCTCGGTTGGAGAGTTGTTTACGCAGATCGCTCCAGTGGTCACCAATAATTCCATCCAGAAACCGGAATGTCTGCCCATTCTCTTTACCGGCCATGAGCAGGGTGAGTTTGTTTTTGTCCGCAGCGGCGCGGATATTAAAAATTATGTTTCCAGTACAGTTGTTACATCGCTTCCCCGGGTGAAGCAGGCAGGTAATGGTCTTAAACAGCTCCGGTTTGGTTCTGGTCTGGCTGTCGGTTTTGTGCTGCTTTCACTGTTTCTTCTGCCCCGGGTGTCTTCCCGCAGGAAGGAAAAGCATTTGGCCAGGGCCATTGCCAAAAGAGACGGCGGGGAAATTATGCGGATGCTTAAAAGCAAATCCTGTAGAAATGAAGATCTGCTGGCTGAAGCAAAGGAGCTTGTCCGCCCGGCTGCCGGTTTGATGCTTGAAGGGATCAGGCAGGTTATTGTTATTGCGCCCGGCCCCAGGCAGGGTGTCGGGCGGGGAGAACGCTGGCCTCTTTCCGTCAGTGACCCGCATGTGTCGAGAAAACCCCACGGGTGGCTGCTGCTGAGTGATGGCGGATTTTCCATCAACAGTGATGGAGGGGAAATAATGGTGAATGATGAGCCTGTGTCAACATCGCCACTAAAGGAAAAGGATTGTATCGCAATCGGTCCGGTAACTGTTCTGGTTGTCGAAAGGGCTGTTCATGGTAAAGGAATGGTACTGGCAGTTCGGAGCGGACCGGAAAAAGGAAAAAGGCTGGTTTTGCTTGGCGGTTCTGCGCCCCTGCACTGGATAACCGGACAGCGGGAAAGCAGCGGAAGTCTGAGCTGGCGGCAGGGACGGCCGTGTATCAGTGTGAAGGAGAATGATAGTCACCCTCTGGCTGCCGGAACCGGGTGCTCGGAATTTTTACTGGCAGTTGGAGATGTATTGAGGGTTGATGAACAGGACTGGATGGTGAAGATTCTATGATTTTGAACAGACTGGCCGGGTTATTTTTTCGCGGTGGGTCACGTGGGGAAATAACACCAATAGCAGCCGGCAGAAGCGATATCGGCAGGTTGCGGAAGAATAATGAAGACAGTCTGCTGATCGCGGAGGAGATCGGGTTATACCTGGTCAGTGATGGTATGGGCGGGCACAGAGGTGGAGAAACTGCCAGCAAATGTGCGGCGGATACCATTGCCGCTGAAATCCGGGCCGGAAAAACGCTGAAGGATTCTCTGCTTGCCGCACACAGGGAAATTGCCGGGCTGGGAACGGGAAAGGAGGATACGCATTCAAGGCCGGGCAGCACGGTTGTGGCATTACTGCTAACGTGTAACTCCTGGCAACTGTGCTGGGTTGGTGACTCCAGGGGCTGGTTATTGCACAAGGGGAACCTGCAGCAGCTCAGTGTTGATCATACCGTGGTGCAGCAGATGGTGAACTGGGGGGATATCAGTGAGAAAGAGGCCCTGACACACCCTGATCGAAATCAACTCAGCCAGGCGCTCGGTTCCCGTGATGTGCCCCCTGTGGTTGGTTGTGTTGACGGCCGCCTGGAGCGGGGAATGCGTTTTTTACTGGCAACCGACGGTATGGCCTTGTGGAATGAGCCCGGGAAACTGGCAGAAATACTTGGTTCCGGTGATGGGAATACTGTTGTTGATCGGTTGATTGAGTTGAGCCTGGCTGAAGGTGGCAGGGATAATGTGAGTTGTGTGGTGGTGAGCTGTTAAGAGGAATAAAAATATGAAAACAAAAAACCGTATTGTGCGGCTGATTATACTGATTTTTCTGGCGTTGCCGGCAATATTCTTTCCGGCTGCCGGTTGTCTGGCCAGACAGACGTTTTATGGCGCAGCCGAACGGCTGTTTCAGGGTGTGGAACAGGGCAGGGTGGTAGGTTTCGTTGAGCTGACCGGAAGCAACGGTGAGAGCTCGAAACTTTCTGCCGAAATATTTCAGCAGATTGAACCTGTTCTTATCCGTGTGGGCATGAAGAGGAAGTTGTCATTTATAGAGAAAAAGAATCTGAAACTGATTTTCGATGAATGGGCGCTTAATTTATCGGGTGCCACTGCCGATGCCGGGGCGGGAACACTGCTCGGTACCGATTATATCATTACCGGTAAGGTTCGGCTTGATGGCGGTTTTGTTCAGTGCAGTCTGAAACTTATCGACCTCAAAAACGGGAAGATAGTTGCGGTGGCAGAAGGGTATTTAAAGGCGCAGCCGTATTATTATCAGTGGGAAGACCTGGAAAAAGACATGGTGGCCGGGGACTCGCGGACGGCATCGAACAGAGGGGAAAGTTCCGATGGTATGCTGCGTTTCTGGACGGACAAAGAACAGTATTTTCCGGGTGACACCATTAAGATATTTTTCGAGGTCACTGAGCCGTTGTTTGTGCAGATTATCGATGTAACTCCGGATGGTGAGGTAACGGTAATTTATCCCAATGTGTATCAGCCCGGCAGGCTTTGTGAGCCCGGCAGGATATACCGTGTTCCACCGGAGAATGGAGAATTTATCCTGGAAGTTACACCTCCTGCCGGAGTTGACAGGCTTAAGGCACTGGCGAGCACTTCACCTTTTCCGAAAAATTTTACTGCCGGGACACGGGGAATCCGCTTGACGAAAAAAATTGTCGATTCCGCAGCGGTCAGGGCCGCATTATCATTTAAGATTGGGGAGTAGTGACATGCGATCATTGATTGTGATGATGTTCATCCTGATATTTTCTTTTGTTACGGTCTGTCTGGCTGAAGATGCTGGTTTTGTCGACAACAGCGATGCGATGGTTCGGCAGATGCTGGGAGGTAAAAAACGGTACGGTCTTACCCGCAGTTTTGTAGTGAAACAGGTACCCACACGGGGTATTCGGATACGGGCCAGAAATAAGCAGGGTGAGGAGGTAACCGTAGATGTGGAAGTGGCAGTGGCCGAAGAGAAAAACGCAGCCCGGTTGAAGGTGGAATTTGATGTGAACTCGGCTGTCCTGCGCCCTTCAGCCTATCCACTTCTGGCAGAACTTGGCAAAGCCCTGGGAGATGAACGTGTGGCGGGAAGCACAGTGTGCATAAAAGGGCACACCGACAGTGACGGGGAGGCTGATTATAATCTCAAGCTGAGTTTTGACAGAGCCAGGGCCGTACTTGGCTACATCCAGGGTGTCATAGGGTTGGACGCAGATAGAATCAGAATTTTTGGTTACGGTGAAAGCATGCCGCTGGTGGCCAATGACAGCAGGCAGCACAAACAGTCCAACCGCAGGGTTGAAGTCTCGCTTAATTGTCCTGAAATGGAGTAATTATCTTTTTCGTTTCTTGATCACCCATGAAACACAGCCGAATTGACTATGTACCGACTTGAAAACACTATAAAAATCAACAAAGCATTTATTGTAAATGAAGATGAAGTGACTTATCATTTGCGTTGTTCTGGTGAGTTGCTGCAAAATCCAAGACGTTATCGCCTCATAGATTTATTTTCCGGTGCTGGCGGCATGTCATTGGGATTCTCAGAAGTTTTCGGTCAACCATTTCAATCTGTCTGGGCAAACGACTTTAATCAATTCTGTGTTGATACATACAATGAAAATTTCGGCCCACATTGTGTTGGAGGAGACATTGTTGAGATATTGGCACAGGACAAAATCGAAATACCGGGAGCTGATGTTGTGATTGGCGGCCCCCCTTGCCAGGGGTTCAGTCTTTTAAATAAAAATCGTAAAAACGACTCTCGTAAAGAGTTGTGGCGGCCATATTTAGATGTTGTCGAGAGATCCGGAGCCTCAATTTTTGTCATGGAGAATGTTCCACAGTTACTAGGAACATCCGAACATCGTGAAATTGTTCGAGCTGCAAAATCTCTTGGTTTTCAAGTATGGCAAACTAAATTAACGGCCGCGGATTACGGAGTCCCGCAAACTCGTACCAGAGCTTTTATCATAGGGTGTAAATTTGCAGACCCTTCCGTTTTGTTTCCTCCACGAAAAACTCATTTTAATCCAAATAGTAATGGAAAGCTGTTGACTCTCCCTTCTCTCAGGGAAGAGTATTTATCAACACCTGCGAGATGGAAAACCGTTAGAGACGCTATTGCCGACCTGCCTCCTCCTGCAGGAACGGAAATCAGAAAGATTGATCCACCACTGGATTTACATTTTGGGAGAAATCCAACGGAACTCAGCCGCAAACGATATAGAGCAATACCGTTTGAAGGAATGAATCGTTTTGACTTGCAACGTATTGCGCCTGAGTTAACGCCGAAATGCTGGATAAGAAAGAAGTCAGGGGGCACTGATCTGTTCGGCCGGCTTTGGTGGAACAAGCCTTCCGTTACGATACGCACAGAATTTTTTAAACCGGAAAAAGGCCGTTATTTACATCCGGAACAGCATCGGCCCATTACACACAGGGAAGCCGCGCGGTTCCAAAGTTTTCCTGACAGTTTCAGATTTATAGGTTCAAAAATTGAAATTGCCAAACAAATAGGGAATGCTGTGCCACCTCTTCTTGCGGCAAGAGTGGCAGATGTAGTCAGAATGCTACTCGATCAAGAAGATGGACAATGGACGTCTTCACAAGAGAAAACTGAATATGGAATCTGAAGAAATCAGAAAAGAATTACAGAAATTATTAACCAACTTTAAGCTGGAATTAAAATCAGACGATTTACGAACTAAAGTTCTTTCTCTTGTCCCTTGTTTTCACCAGTTACGAGAGTTGGGGAAATCTTTAATACCATCCACCACAGCAAGAAGCGCCAGAGATCGAATCCTTCATTATTTTTTAAAATACCCAGCTGCTATTATAAGTGGCGATGAGTTGCTTGTCGTTTCAGGTATCCAGGAATACGCCCGAAGGGTTCGAGAGCTGAAAGTACAGTTCGGATGGTCAATTGCAAGCGGTCTGACAGCTGGACAAATGGCGGAAGAAAACGAATTTTCTCTTCCGGATATTGATGTAACATCAATGGGGCCTTCCGATTATATATTACTTTCTCAACAGCAAGATAGAGATGCGGCCCATCGTTGGAACCTTGCCAATGAAATCAGAAGGGAAAATATTTCCGTCAGGGATAAAATACTAAAATATTTAAGGAGAAACGTCGGCCAAAAAGTGACAGGTGAGGAATTGAAATACCTGGCAAAAGACAGGTCGGAATGGGCAAGAAGGGTTAGAGAGTTGCGCACTGAATATGGCTGGCCCGTTGTTACGCAAAATACCGGCCGTCCTGATCTTGAAGTAGGTGTTTATTTGCTTGAGGCTGAGCGCCGGAGTCCTGAGCATGACAGACATATTCCAGATCCGGTTAAAAGAGAGGTACTTCGAAGGGACAATTACAAATGTACTGTTTGTAAATGGTCGCACGAAGAATGGAATAAATCTGATCCCCGTCATTTGGAGTTACATCATAAAAAATACCATGCAAAGGGTGGCGACAACACGGAAAGCAACCTTATTACTGTCTGTACGGTTTGCCACGATGAGATTCACCGTAAAACAAAGTGACCGGCAAGGCCGAACAAAATAATTATCCTGCCCGGAAATCTTCGGAGAAATGTGTTTAGATTCGGAGTGATAGGATGTCACTAAACTGTCGCGGTTTCCGGACAAGCTTGCAGGCTGCAGGGTTTTAGTAAAAAATAAATTCTTTTTCTAAAAACTGTTTTGAATTACGGAACAATTACAGGTATAAGTAGTTTGTTCGGATGGACGCCACTTTACGTCCGTCCGGAAACTGGTTTTTTACCGGAGACCTGAGTTGATTCACTGTTTCCGCTTTTGCCTTGTTTTACGCAGGTAGCGGAAAATCCGGTTGGTCCGGATTGATGTAATTGCTCACAGGTGTCCCAGATTTTTGCAGGCTCTTTTGTCCGCTATAACCTACTTATACGGATAAAAGAGACCGTGAAAAGCTGGGGTGCCTGTGAGCAATTACGGGTTTATGGGCGATCGGGGCTGACTATAAAACGTAAAGGAGGAGGAGTTTATGAAGAAGAGGTTAATCGCCGCAATTGTATCCTGTTCCGCCCTGTTTGTTGCAGGTGCGGCCCTGTCTGCCGATACGATCAAGATCGGTTACAATATTCCATTGACTGGAGATATCCCCAAGGTCGGTGAGTCTTCCAAATTTTCGGCAGAGATGCTGAAGGCTGATATCAATGGTGCCGGCGGACTGGAAGTTGGTGGAAAAAAATATATGCTCGAGTTCATCTACGAGGATAATGAAGCAAAGGCGGAATCCGCTGTAACCACAGCTCTCAAACTTATCGATAAGGATCAGGTTCTGGCAATGATTGGACCCAATTCCAGTAAACAGGCGGTTCCGGCCGGGCAGGTTGCCGATGACAACCAGACGGTAATGGTCTCTCCCTGGTCCACCAATCCGGACACCACTCTGGATCGCCCCTGGGTTTTCCGGGCAGCATTCCTGGATCCTTTCCAGGGACCTGTTGCTGTGAATTTTGCTGTAAAGACTTTTAATGCCAAAACTGCAGCGGTTCTCTATGACCTTTCCAATGACTATTCAAAAGGTCTGGCAGAAATCTTCCGTGATGTTTTTGAGAAAAAAATCGGTAAAGGTTCCGTCGTGGCTTTTGAAAGTCATGGAACCAAGGATCAGGACTTTTCAGCGCAGCTGACCAAAATCATCAGCGCCAAACCTGATTTTATCTTCCTGCCTGACAATTATAATCAGGTGGCTCTCATTGTGAAGCAGGCCCATCAGCTCGGTTATAAAGGTGAGTTCATGGGTTCTGACGCCTGGGGTTCTTCCGAGCTTATGACCCTTTGCGGGGATGACTGTAAAGGCCTTCATTTCTCCACTCATTATGCGGCTGCGGGAGCTACCGGCGCCACTAAGGAGTTCATTGACCGGTATACAAAAAAATACGGTTATGTGCCCGACGATGTTGCGGCTCTCACCTGGGACGCGACCCGAATTGTTCTCAAGGCTATTCAGAACACCGGCGGTCTTACCGGTAAATTGAGAAAAGATCGTAAAGCTGTACGGAAAGCCATGGCGGCTATTCCCACTTTTGACGGTATAACCGGCAGCATGAAGTTTGATGACCAGGGAGATCCGGTAAAATGTGCTGTTGTCGTTAAGATCAGTGACTCCGGTGCGTTCGAATTCGCCGAATCTGTATGTCCTGAATAATCGATATCTTTTCTGGTTGTGGTTTTTTGAATACTTCATACAGGGAAAAGATCCGGCAGGTACGGTTTTCTACGTATCTGCCGGATTGTGTTTTCTGTGCTCAGTGATGCAGCTGCTGTCACAGCCCGATCTTTTACTGCCCGCAATACGGCAGGAACAACAAAGTGCAAGAGGCGCTTCATGCTAGAAAGTATTATTCAAAATTTAATCAATGCATTGCAGTGGGGAAGTTTTTATGCCTTGATTGCCCTCGGGTATACCATGGTTTACGGAGTACTGACTCTGATAAACTTTGCCCATGGCGATGTTTTTATGGTCGGGGCGTATATTGCCTTTTTTCTGGTCACCTTTATGCTGGGTGTTGTCGGGTTGCCCGGGTGGGTTGCCCTGGCCCTGGCTATTCCGCTGACCATGATCCTGACTGCCGCAGTGGGGGTTTCCCTTGAGCGGATAGCCTACAGACCGTTGAGACGGAAAGGGGCGCACAGGCTTTATGTGGTTATTACCGCGTTGATGTGCGGTCTTATTCTTGAAAATGCCAATCTCGCCATTTTCGGGGCAAGCAGAAAGGCTTTCCCTGAGCTTATTCCGGTGCAGGTTTATACTGTCGGTGGAGTGAGTTTCACCAATCTGAAAATAGCGGTTATCGTTACCGCTGTTCTCTCCTTTTTCATTCTGCAGTGGATTGTGACCAGGACCAAAGTGGGTATGGCCATGCGCGCTATTTCCTATGATAAATTTGCGGTACCGCTCATGGGCATCCCCATTGATAATATTATTGTTATCACCTTTATCCTCGGCTCGGCTTTTGCCGGTCTGGCCGGTCTGCTCTTCGCCATGAGTTATCCCATTCTTGAACCGTATATGGGTGCGCTTATCGGATGGAAGGCGTTTATTGCCGCTGTGGTTGGCGGGATTGGAGATATCAGGGGAGCATTTCTCGGAGGATTTCTCCTTGGGGCTGTGGAGATTCTGGTGGTGGCGGTTTTTCCATCCACTTATCGAGACCTGCTCGCCTTTACCGTACTGCTTGTTATTTTGTCAATAAAACCGACCGGTCTCTTTGGCATTGCCAAAACCACCAAGATATAAAAGGAGATGCCAATGAAATCAATATTGCAACGATATTCCGTGCATCTGCTGCTGGTCCTTTTCGGTGGAACCATAACATATTTTGCCTACCAGGAAGCCATAGGTCTTTATGTGCTGTCGGTAATGATGTTCATGGGAGTCAATATCATTCTCTCCACCAGTCTCAATCTGGTGAACGGCAATATGGGGGAATTTTCCTGTGGTCATGCCGGATTCATGTGTGTGGGGGCTTATGTCTCTTCCATTCTCGGTGTTCTGCTGTTTTCCAAGGATAAGGTATTTGGGGCGCCACTTCTGGATCCCGGGCTTGCCATCTATTGTTTTCCTCTTCTTATTCTGGTTGGCGGGATTGCAGCCGCTGTTGCGGGCCTGCTTGTTGCTCTGCCTTCCTATAAGACCAGGGGGGATTATCTTGCCATTATTACTATCGCGGCAAACTATATTATTATCAGTCTCATTGAAAACCTGGGTGTTATCGGTGGTTCCCGTGGATTCATGGGGATGAAGAAGGTTGTTAATGCCATGGGGGATACGATTGATCTGCCATGGATGGTTATCTGGGTTTTTCTCTTTACAGTTTTCACTGTCTGGATTCTGCGACGATACAATTCCTCTACTTTCGGCAAGGGTGTCTCCGCCATCTGTCAGGATGAGGTGGCCGCGGAAATCATGAGTGTGAATACCAATAAAATGAAGACGATCACATTCATGCTTTCTTCAGGTCTGGCCGGGATTGCCGGTGGACTGTTTGCCTATATTATCGGTTATGTCAATCCGGGCAGTTTTAATATCCTGAAATCGACGGAAGTTCTGGTCATGGTTTATCTCGGGGGGATGGCTTCCCTTTCAGGAGCCGTCATCTCTGCGATATTTTTCACCATTTTACTGGAATTGCTTCGTCCGCTGCAGATTCTGAAGTGGGTTATCATCCCGCTTATTCTGATAATAGTCATGCAGTTTCGTCCGGAAGGCATCATGGGGAATCGGGAACTTTCCGATATTTTTCCAAGGCTGAAACGTTTCTATCGGTTTAAATAACTATGCAGACAAATACTACTACACAGGAACCACCGGTTCTTGAAATTCGCAATATGACCCAGCGTTTTGGCGGACTGACGGCTGTATCCGATTTTAATGTCAGCCTCGGCTCAAACGGTATGGCAGGTTTGATCGGACCCAACGGAGCCGGTAAAACAACGGTATTCAACCTGGTCAGCGGTTTTTATCAGGCGACCGAGGGGGAGATCTTCATCTGTGGCAAGTCAACAGCGGGATTAAAACCCCATAAAGTGACGGCTCTTGGAGTTGCCCGGACCTTCCAGAATATCAGGCTGTGGAACCAGATGACCGTGCTCGATAATATCCGGGTGGCCCAGCATGGAAAGCTGGAGTACGGTTTTTTCAAAGCCATTCTTCGCAGCCGTGATTATTTTGAGTGTGAAGAACGTATTGAGCAAGAAGCTCGGGAACTACTGAAAATATTTGAGCTGGATAAATACACGGAAGAGTACCCCACCAATCTGCCATATGGGCTGCAGCGCAAACTTGAAATTGTGCGGGCCCTCTCCGAAAAGCCAAAGCTGCTGCTGCTGGATGAACCGGCTGCCGGATTGAATTCCGCCGATGTGCAGGAGTTGATCAGGCTTATACAGTGGATTCACAAGACGTTCGATGTGACCATCTGGTTGATAGAGCATCATATGGATGTGGTGATGGAGCTCTGTGACGATATAAAGGTAATTGACTTTGGACAGACGATAGCGGAAGGTACCGCTGAACATGTCCGCAATCATCCCGCGGTTATCTCCGCCTACCTGGGAGACGATAATATATAATGTTGCTCTCTGTTGAAAATCTCAAAGTAAAATACGGCAATATACAGGCCCTGCACGGCATCAGCTTTCATGTGAATGAGGGTGAAATTGTGACCCTGATCGGGGCAAATGGTGCAGGAAAAACAACGAGTCTTTACTCCGTTACCAGGCTGCCGCCGCCGGAAGCACCCAGGGTTGTTGAGGGTGATATCAAATTCAAGGGTGAATCGATCCTGAAAACCCAGGCATCGTCAGTTGTCAAAGATCTCCAGCTTGCACTGGTTCCCGAAGGGCGGCATATTTTCGGAAATCTTACGGTGATGGAAAATCTTATTCTTGCCACCTACGCAAGGGACAAAGACACTGATTTCTCTACCGAATACCAGAGAGTCTTTGATCTTTTTCCAAGGCTGGAGGAGAGAAAAAATCAGCGAAGCGAATCCCTTTCCGGCGGTGAGCAGCAGATGCTGGCCGTTGGCAGGGCACTGATGACCGGGTGTACTTTTCTTCTTCTGGATGAGCCGTCCATGGGGCTGGCTCCGGTGCTGAAGTATGAGCTTTTCCGCACCCTCAAGCGTCTCAATGAAGAGGGTATGACGATCCTGCTGATCGAGCAGAACGCCAGCCTTGCCCTTCATCTTGCCCATCGGGGGTATGTTCTTGATACGGGCGAAATTACGGCTGAAGGCACTTCAGAAGAACTGCTTGATAATCCTGATGTGAAAAAGGCATACCTGGGCGGTTGATTCAGGAAAATGGTGCCATATGTCCGGCAATTTAAAGTTTGAACTGAAATTTAAGGACAGAATAGGCCTGGTTTTTGATGTTGCCAGGCTCATGACTGAGCAGAGCCTTAACATTGTGACCATGGAACTGCAGCAGAAGCAGGGTCTGGCAACCATTTCACTCGAGATTGAAAAACCGGATTATTATTTTGATGATTCTGTGCTTCTCGAGCTTTTTCCCGCACTTCCTGGTATCCGGGAATGGAGGCGGATACGGTGGCTCCCCCATGAAACGAGGGAGGAATGGTTTCGTACTCTCTTTGACGGGATGAGCGAGGGTATAATTTCAGTTGATGAGAGTGGTAGAATCAATACCATCAACAGTGTCGCCTGTAATATTTTCGGTTTGATCTATGAGCAGGTTATCGGAAGTCATATCAGCGAGCTTGCCCTGGAAAATTCAATCCTTCTTGAATGTCTGAAAAAAGGGATTCAGGTCAGCCGGAGAAAGAGTGTCATTACAAACCGGGGACGGATCGAATTCTACGGTTCAGCCAAACCAATTAATGATTCTTCCGGTAATCGTGTCGGTGCCGTCTTGCTTCTACAGGATCTTAAAGAGGTCAAGGAGATGGTTGATGCCGTTTCCCGACCACTGCAGGTGACTTTTGACGATTTCATTGGTCAAAGCCCTGTGGTACGAAATCTGATCCAGTTCACCAGGAAGATTGCAGATACGGATGCGATCATTTCTATTTCCGGTGAAAGTGGTACCGGTAAAGAACTTTTCGCCAGGGCAATTCATTTCGAAAGTGGCCGCTCAGGCCCGTTTATTCCCATAAATTGTGCGGCCATTCCCGAATCTCTTATCGAAAGTGAACTCTTCGGTTATGCCCGCGGGGCCTTTACCGGCGCAAGGAAAAAAGGTAAACCCGGTCTGTTTGAGGCCGCAGCCGGCGGGACAATATTTCTTGATGAGATTGGTGATATGCCGCCCGGACCCCAGGCAAAAATTCTCAGGGTCCTTCAGGAGGGTGTTGTCAGGAGAATCGGCGGTTATGATGAAATACCCGTCGATGCCAAGGTGATCACTGCAACAAATATGGACCTGAAAAAACTCATCCGTGAAAAGCGTTTCAGGGAGGATCTTTATTATCGAATCAATGGGTTTACCATTCAAATTCCCCCTCTGCGTGAACGATTGATCGATATTCCTCTCCTGGCAGCAGCCTTTCTTCATCGGTTCAATGCGAGACTTGGCAAAAAAGACCAGGTTCTCAGCAAGGCTGCCCTGGCAAAACTGTTGAAATACACCTGGCCCGGAAATGTCAGGGAGCTGAAAAGTGTGATTGAACGGGGCGCAATATTGAGTGATTCAGACATGGTGGATGTGGATTCCATTCTTATCAGCAGCGAAGTGGATACCTTCGTTCATCGAGATGAGGGATTGAATGTTCAGAGCGGCATGGGGCTCAAGAGTCTCATGGGCCAATATGAAATGCAGATTATTGTAGAAAGTCTCAACAGGGCACGCAGTATTCGTCAGGCTGCCAGGGCACTAAACATTTCCCATACCGCATTGATCAGGAAAATTGCGAAATACAAACTTCGTAAAGGTGATAAAGGTTTCCACTGGAATTAAAAAGTACCATACGGTATAGTTGCTTTAATATTAATAGAATAGACGTTGTTTTGAAACTAATGGTATGAAATAGTTCCAATTCCCGCTATTTTTAAACCTCCTGTCTTCCCGTTATATTCCATTTGTTTTTTCATAATCTTTTTCTTTTTTCTATCTCTTTGATATTACAACTGATAGTAGTAGAAATCCCCAGGTTTTCCCCGGATAATTCAAATTAAGTTGTATGGAAGAATGGCAAGCCTATTGCACTGGTATCGCAGGGAAGTGGGAAACCCTGCTTTCTGTTGGTCTCGGCTGCGGTTCTATACTGGAACTGCTTATTATTCCAGATTCAGTTAAAAGGAGAGAAGATATGGATTTTTTGAATTCGCTTGATGCGATTGTTGGTAAAATCGGTGCATTTGCATGGGGGCCGCCCATGCTGATCCTCCTGGTCGGTACCGGATTCTGGCTGACTTTCGCCCTTCGTGGACTGCAGTTTACCAAACTGGGCCATGCACTTTATCTTGCTCTCATAAAGAGAAAGGAAGACAGTGATGAACCAGGGGATATCACCCATTTCCAGGCATTGATGACGGCCCTGTCGGCTACAGTGGGTACCGGTAATATTGCGGGGGTTGCTACCGCAATTGCTGTTGGTGGTCCAGGCGCTCTTTTCTGGATGTGGATAACAGGCCTCGTGGGAATGGCGACAAAGTACGCGGAGGCGGTTCTGGCAGTAAAATACAGGGAGATTGACGAAAATGGGGAGATGAGTGGCGGACCCATGTACTATATCTCCAAAGGATTGAAAATGCCGTGGCTTGGGACCGTTTTTGCAGTTTTTGCGGCGGTTGCAGCTTTTGGTATTGGCAATATGGTTCAATCAAATTCTGTTGCCGATGCTGTGGAAGCCACCTATTCGATTTCACCATTGATAACCGGAATAGTCCTGATGGTCTGTACAGCTGCGGTTGTGCTGGGCGGAATTAAAAATATCGGTCGGGTGACAGGTTTTCTTGTGCCGATCATGATTCTTTTTTATGTTGCAGGTGCAGGGTATATCATTCTCGTGAACATTGCAGAGGTGCCGGCTGCACTTGTTTTCATAGTCAAGCAGGCTTTCAATCCGACCGCGGCCGTAGGCGGGTTCGCAGGGGCCTCAATAATGCTGGCTATTCGAATGGGTGTTGCCAGGGGTGTTTTTTCCAATGAATCTGGCTTGGGGAGTGCGCCGATTGCGGCAGCGGCAGCCCAGACCAAATCTCCGATCAGTCAGGCTCTGGTTTCCATGACCCAGACCTTTATCGACACGATAATCGTCTGTACAATGACCGGCCTGGTATTGATCCTTACAGGACTCTGGTCCAGTGGAGATACAGGAGCGGAGCTGACAACGAAAGCATTTGCTGCCGGAATGCCGGGGGGAGCTCATGTGGTGACCTTGGGTATTGTCCTTTTTGCCTATTCAACCATTCTCGGATGGTGCTATTATGGTGAAAAGTCAATGGAATTTCTGTTCGGTGTCAAATCAATTCTGCCTTACAGGATTGTCTTTGTCTGTTTTGTTGGGGTTGGTGCAATGGCCAAATTAAGTCTTGTTTGGAATATCTCTGATACATTGAACGGATTAATGGCTGTTCCAAACCTTATTGGTTTGATTTTTCTTACTCCGGTGGTCGTTTCTGAAACAAAAAAATATTTTGGTCGGAAAGAATAACGCCGCCCCGGTGAGTAAATAATGATTACGAAGTTTACACCGAGTTGTTTTCATAAATTTAAACCTGCAGTGATACGGTATTACAGATTTTCACCGGCTTTTTGTGGTTGAGCCATAGCATCCGGCCACGCCAGTTTATCTGAAGAAAAGAGACCGTAAAAAGAGGTGGTGCTCGGGAGTGCCTGCCGCGTAAGGATGGCAGAACAAAAAAGCCCCTCAGGAAAAATCCTGAGGGGCTTTTCGGGTTGAGAAAGGAAAAACTGTTATCCCGGATATTTATCGGCAATGTAATCCTTAAGATATTTGTTTTCCACATCCTTTTTCTTCAATTGGGCTTTAACAACATCCCCAATGGAAATAAGCCCCCTGAGATCACTTCCCTCAATAACGGGAATGTGCCGGATACGGTTTTCTGTCATGATAGCCTGTACATAATCGACATCATCATTTTCTGTGGCGACAATGAGTTCCCTGGTCATGATCTCTTTAACCGGCAGCTCGGTGATTCTGTCCAGGTCATTCAGGACAGCCATCAGTACATCCCGGGCTGCGATGATGCCGAGGATGGCATCGTTTTTATCGACAACCAGAAGCGAACCAACCCTGTTTGCGGAGAAAATCGACATTGCGTCAATAACTGAGATATCTTCGTGAACCGTTCTGACCTGACTGCCTTTAACAGCTAATATGTCCTTTACTTTCATATGGCTGACTCCCGGTTTATATAGTGATGTGATGGCTCACAGGTGCCCCTGCTATTCATTGTCTCTTTTGTCCGCATCGGTACGGTAGGCTATAGCGAAGAACAATCTGCAAAAATCCAGGGAAAATATGAGTAATTACGTTGTTCTCTGTTTACTGTAATACAATTCCAAAAAAATGCCACAATGTGGTGTGGTTGTAAAAGCCATCAGAGAGATTAAATAACGATGGGGTAGAGTCCTATTGCAAAAACGCAGACTGCCAGAATAAAGGTGCAGACTGGAGCAAAGGGAGATTTCTCAATCTCGAAACTGTCTTCAGCTTCATTGAAATACATGGAGATTATGAGTCTCAGATAGTACCACATGGACAGGATACTGCTGATGACACCGAAAACGGCAAGGGCAATCTGACCTTCGGAAATGGCACTGGTAATAATATAAAATTTACCCATAAAACCGGCCGTAGGTGGAATACCTGCCATGGAGAGCAGGAAGACCGTAATCGCGGCAGCGGAATAGGGGCGGACTTTTGCAAGGCCTTTGAAATCGTCAAAACATACTCTGCTCTCATTTTTCCCCCCAAGATAAGAGAGGGCGGCAAAAATCCCAAGTGTGCCGACAGCATAAGCCGCAAGATAATAGGCAATTACCGACCCTGTGAAACTCCTGGTGCTGATGGCAACCAGCCCTATAAGAAGATACCCGGAATGAACAATACCGGAGGCTGCAAGCATACGCTTGATATTTGACTGGCCTATGGCAATCAGGTTTCCTCCGAACATTGTAAACAAAGCGATATAAAAGAGAAAAGTTATCCATTCCTTCTGCAGGGCTCCGTTGATGGCAAGAAAATTGGCAAAAACAGTGAATACGGCCGCCTTCAGGGCTGTGGCCATAAAGCCGGTTACAGGAGTAGCCGCGCCATCATAGACATCAATGACCCAGGCGTGGAAAGGGAAAGCGGCGACCTTGAAAAGAAAGGCTACCAGAATAAAAAAGGCACCACCAATAAAAAGTGGCGTTCCCGCAGAGTTTGCAGAGATGTAATTGCTGATTTGCAGAAATCTGGTGGAACCGGCTCCACCATAGATCAGGGCTGTTCCCATGGTAAAAAAGGCTCCGGCAAAGGCCCCGAGCATGAGATACTTGAGCAGAGCTTCCGTGCTGGTTACACGTTTTCGGTCATACCCGACCAGGATATAGATAGCAAGGGACATGATTTCCAGGGAGATGAAGGCGGTAATCAGTTCTCTGGCCAGGGTCAGCAGGATCATTCCGCAACTTGCAAAGAGAAGAAGAGAATAGAATTCAACCGTGCAGACCTTGTTTTGTTGAAAATAAGTATGACAACTCATAGCCGTGAAAAAACCTGCACCCAAGATAACAAGTCCGGCAACCCTGGTGAAGGAATTGGCCACCAGCATCGAATTGAATGTTCCGGCGAAAAGATCAGCCGCCGGGGAACAGACAATGAGAAATTGAACAAAAAAAGCAATTCCAAAGAAACCAAGGCTTATATAGGAGGCGGTTTCCGTTTTCATGGTTTCAAGAACGGAGAGGAGCATCAATACAATACCGCCTGAACAGATTATAATAAGAGGGAGCAATGAAAGAAAATCATTCATAATAATTTATCCTGGCCTTAATTCTTGTGTTGGGTGTCGTGTTCCTGGCTGGGGACGACAGTTTCGGCGACAGTTTCTGTTGCCGTTATGGTTGTAAAACCGGCAACATGATTTCGGGCGGCCGGTTCAATTTTTTGCAGAAATGGTTGTGGATAGATGCCCATGAAGAGAATGAGAAGAATGACCGGCAGAAAGGTCACAGTCTCAAGAAGACTCAAATCTTTAAAGCCTTCGGTTTTTGTATTGCTCTTTTCAAAAAAGAGCCGCTGAAACATCCACAGCATATAGCAGACACCTATAATAAGGGCAGTTCCAGCGAGAAAACCGATGAAGGCGTTGAATTTAACAGCACCGAGAATAATCAGGAATTCACCAATAAATCCACTGGTTCCGGGCAGGCCTACAGACGCAAGCATTGCCACACCGAAGAAGGTCGCAAAGATTGGCGCCCGATAAGCGATACCACCGAGATCACCGATATTCCGTGTATGCATTCTCTCTTCGATAAGACCGGCGAAGACGAAAAGAATGCCGGTACTTGTAGCGTGGGCCACGATTTGAAAAAGGCTGCCACTCAGCGCCTGAATATTCATACAGAAAACCCCGAGGGCAATGATACCCATATGGGATGCGGACGAAAAGGCAAGCAGTCGTTTGAAATCCTTCTGGGTGATTGCGGCCAGACCGCAATACATCATGCCGACCACACCTGCCAGGGAAAGAAGCAGGGCAAACCGGGCGAATTCAATTTCAAAAATCGGTATGACAAAGCGAATAACCGCGTAGACACCGATTTTTGCCATGATGGCCGAAAGAACAAAGGTTGTTGAAGTCGGCGCCTCGGTATAAGCATCAGGCAACCAGGTATGAAAGGGAAACAGGGGGATTTTAATGGCAAAAGCCAGCATGAACATGATGAATGCTGTAACCGCAAAGCCACCGGAAAGATCAAGATTTCTCAGGTCGGATATATTGAAACTCCAGGCTCCAAACTGGGAATGGTATGAAACCCCGACGTATATGAGGGCCGCCAGCATGAGCAGGGATCCTGCAATGGTGTAGATGGTTATTTTCAGGGTTGCGGCCAACCGCTTTTCTCCGCCCCAGAGGCCTATCATGAAAAAAATCGGCAGGAGCATGATTTCCCAGAAGATGTAAAACAGTACAATATCAGTGGCACAGATGGCTCCGAGCATAGCTCCCTGGGCAATAAGAAGATTTGCGTAGTACCCTTTGGTTTTACCTGAGTAAACAGCAAAAATCAGGGGGAAAAGAAGAGAACATGCCAGGAGAACAAGGAGGCTGATACCGTCAATGCCAAGGCTGTAGTTGATGCCGAGGGAGTCAATCCAGGGCCGATTCACCACATATTCCATGGAGCCATGACCTGTAAAATCCAGGAATAATTCTATGCCGAACATGAAAATAACAACGGAGACAATGAATCCGGTGAGCCTGGAACCGCTTTTCCCAACCGGAAACAGGAGGAGCGCCAGACCCGCAAGGATCGGCAGAAAGATCATGACTGAAAGGACATTTTCAAACATTATTGCACCTTACCTAATTGAGCGATTGAGAGAGAAGCAGGCTCATAAGGCTCAAACCTATGACCATATAAATAGCGTATACCCGGACAAAGCCGTTCTGGAATACCTTGAAGGCGCTGCCTCCTTTGCGGTACAGCCAGGTGGATAATTTCACATGAATATCTGTGACATTGGGTTCCAGGTTTTTCCAGATCACGGTACCGACAGCCTTGTACGGCTGAACAAAGACAGCATTATAAATTTCATCCACATAAAATTTATTGTAGCCGAATTTGGCAAATCCTGTATATTCCGGCTCTTTTGCTCCCTGGCTGAATTTTTTCCAGGCGATACTGATACCGATCCCAAAGGCGATAATACTGGTGGCAATGGCCAGTATCTCCACGCTGACACCCACGTGGGGATGATGTTCAACAAGACTGGGCGCAAGCCAGTGTGAGACTTTGAGATGTCCACCGAAGATTGCGGGGAAGTTGAGAAAACCGGCAAAAAGAGCACCGACGGCCAGAATAATCAGGGGAATTGTCATGACTGCCGGAGCTTCCTCCGCATGGTCAAAGGCTTCCCTGTCGCGGGGAGTACCGTGAAAGACAAGAAATATCATCCGAAAAGTATAATAGGCCGTCATTCCGGCAACGGCAACACCGATAATCCATATTCCGGTATGGCCGGTGGCCAGGGCGGAAAATAGAATTTCGTCCTTGGAAAAGAAACCGGCAAAAGGCGGACATCCGGCAAGTGCAAGGGCACCGATCATCATGGTCCAGTATGTCCTGGGCATTTTATCTTTCAGGCCTCCCATTTTCCAGATATCCTGTTCATGGTGCAGGGCATAGATGACCGCGCCGGCTCCGAGAAAGAGCAGTGCCTTGAAAAAGGCGTGGGTGAAGACGTGGAAAATTCCGGCGGAGTAAGCGGCGACACCGACGCCGGCAAACATGTAGCCGAGCTGGCTGACCGTGGAATAGGCAAGTATTTTTTTTATGTCACGCTGGAACATGCCGAAGATGGCAGCCAGCAGGGCAGTCAGGATGCCGATCCAGGCGACAACCGTTCCGGCGACGGGTACATGGGCATAAATAAAGCTGAAACGGGCAACCATGTAGACACCGGCGGTAACCATTGTAGCAGCATGGATAAGTGCGGAAACGGGAGTAGGCCCGGCCATGGCGTCAGGCAGCCAGACATAGAGGGGAATCTGTGCCGATTTACCGCAGGCGCCGACAAAAAGGAGAAGACAGACGGCAAGGCCGACGGCCGGAGTAAGCTGATGGGCATTTTCCCTCAGGGAAAGATAGTCAAATCCCCCCGCTCCAATAGCCCAGAAGAGAAAAGCTATCCCAAGGACAAAGCCTAGATCGCCAATCCTGTTGACTATAAAGGCCTTGTTTCCTGCGATAACATTATCCGTGTCCTCACTGTAGAAGCTGATCAGGAGATAGGAGCAGAGTCCCACACCTTCCCAGCCGACGAACATGACAACAGGGCCGCTGCCAAGTACCAGGATGAGCATGGAACCAAGAAAGAGATTGAGGTAGGCAAAAAACTTCCCGTAATTCCTGTCACCCGCCATATAGCCTATGGAGTAAATATGGATTAACGAGCCGATAAAGGTTACAAAGAGCAGCATCAGGGAGCTGAGAGGATCGGCAAGAAAACCCATTTTGACACTGAGATCACCAACACTGAACCAGGTGAAGGCGTCATGGCTGAGATATCTTGCTTCCGGGGCCATGCCCTTGAGCTGAAAGAAAACCAGCAGGGCGAACAGAAAAGAAATAACGGGACCGACACAAGCCAGCACACCGTAGAGTTTTTCAGAAAAAGGACTTTTTTCTTCTGTGCAGGTGAGCACATGCATCACCCCCAGCACAACAGCACCCAGAAGGGGAAAAAGCGGGATAAAACCGAGATAGTTTACTGTATGTTCCATGAAATCACCCTTTTAACAAGCTGAATACATTGGTGTCCAGTTTGCCTTTGTGCTTGTGCAGCAGAATGACAACCGCAAGTGCAAGAGCCGCTTCCGCTGCGGCCACCGCCATGACCATCATTGCCAGGACATGACCGTCCATGCTCTCGTGAAATCTGGAGAAGGCGATAAAGGCGAGATTGGCGGCATTGAGCATGAGCTCAATCGACATGAAAACGGTGAGGACGTTTCGTCTGGAAACAACACCAAGAATGCCGATACAAAAGAGAATGACACTTAAGATGAGGTAGTTCTGGATCATTTGCTCATCCTCCTTTTTCCTGCAAGTACAATGGCGCCCACAAGGGCCACAAGCAGAAGAATTGATACAATTTCAAAGGGGAGGAGCCAGTCGTTGAAGAGAACAAGGCCAACCTCCTTTACCCCGCCAAAGCCGTTTCCGATAATGGTGGTTTCAGTGTCCGGCAGACTCTTTATAACCTTGAGAAGGAAGGTGAAAACCGGCACGAGAACAACCACACCACCCAGCAGGTAGAGAAACCGTCCTTTTTCCTCGGGAAGGTCTTCCGTCTGAATATTGAGAAACATTATAATAAAGAGGATAAGGGACATGATGGCCCCGGCGTAGACAATGAGCTGAATCGCAAAGATCAGTTTGGCGGACAGCAGCGCATAGAGTCCGGCAAGAGAGATCAGGGTGACAATCAGGCTCATTGCGCCGTTCATTGGGTGTCGAAATGTGACCAGGCCAATGGCGCCAAGAACCGACAGGATAGAAAAACCGGTAAATAACCACTCGGCAAACATGATATCAAGCGCCCCCTTTTTTGTATTCTTCTTCGGAAAATGCACCAGGGGTTTGCAGCAACTCCTCGAGACCGAGAACGAAACTTTCCCTGTTGTAATCGGTAACGGAGAATATACCCGTATCCATGCGGATAGCATCCAGAGGGCAGGCCTCCACGCAATAACCGCAGTAAATGCATTCCAGCAGATCAATGGTGAATTTTACAGGCATCTTTTCAGTTTTTCCGTCAAGTCTCTCTCCCGCCTCTATACTGATGCAGTTGGCGGGGCAGTTGGTCTGACACATGAAGCAGGCAACGCATTTGACCGTACCATCTTCGTGGGTGGTGAGCCTGTGACGACCACGCCAGCGGACCGGTATTTCCGGTTGCACTTCCGGATAGTGACGGACATAAAGTTTTGAGTTATCGAGCAGGTTTCTGAGGAAATGGCGAAAGGTGGTGGCCATTCCCTTGCAGATTTCTATCAGGTAGATTCGCTCGGTCCAGGTTGCGCCCCTGCGCTCCATAGTTTTAACTTTAGCACCCATGGAAAAAGCCTCCTTTAGCTGAGCGCAACGACAAACGCGCTTGTAATGAAGATGTTCAGAAGTGCCAGTGGAAGGAGCACCTGCCATCCCAGTTTCTGTAATTGATCATAGCGAAAACGGGGCAGGGTCCAGCGAACCCAGATATACACAAAGATCATCATCGTAACTTTCAGAAGAAAGGTTGTAACCTGCAGCAGGGTCACAAAAACGTGGGCTGCATCGCCCCCTGATTTGAGGAGCAGTATTGCGAGCAGTGCCAGTTCCAGGATGATCACCAGTCCCCAGAAGCATTTGATGTACACATTGGCTTCATAAACCCGGGGGTCATTTTCCCGGGGGTAGTGGCTGATATTGCTTCTTCTGATCCAACCAGCGAAGTAATACATCACGACGGGGAGAATGATCATGAGAAGAAAGGCCACGGGCTTTGCAAAACTGACCAGAGTCTCAGTGGCGAGAAAGGGTACCTGGTATCCACCGAAATAGAGAGTGACGATTATCGCACTTGAGGCAAAGAGGGCCACATATTCCCCCATGAAGAATACGGCAAATTTCATGGCGCTGTATTCCACGTGGAATCCAGCTACAATTTCACTTTCACCTTCGGCCAGATCAAATGGTGTCCGGTTGGTTTCTGCAAAGGCGGCAACCAGGAAAATTATGAACCCCAGGGGCTGAAGGACAACACCCCACATCGGGATAAAACCGAAAAGGAGCTGTCCCTGAAAACGGGCCATCTCGTTGAGATTGACCGTGCCGTATACTACCAGCAGACTGACAATGGCCAGACCCATGGGGATTTCGTAGCTGATGACCTGGGCAGCCGAGCGGAGTCCACCGAGAACACCGTATTTGTTGGTGGAGGACCAGCCCGCGAGGATAATGCCGTAGACACTGAATCCGGCCAGGGCCAGGAACCAGAGAATACCAAGATCAACGGGAATGGCCTGCATGATATAGCTTTTGCCGTTAAGCACCAGGGTGTCGGCAAAAGGTACCACAGCAAAGGAAACCACCGCGGTAAAAAATACGATGAGCGGCGCCAGGACAAAATAGAACTTGTGTTTGATATGACCGGAAATCACATCTTCCTTGAAGATGAGTTTAGCCGCGTCCGCGAGATTCTGTACCAGTCCTGCAGCCCTGAATCCGAAAATATTGGCACGGTTCGGGCCGGCCCGGTCCTGGAAGAAGCCGGCACCTCTGCGTTCCATCCAGACGCAGACGGCAATGAAACAGAGCGGAATAAACGCCCCGAAGGCAACTCGTATGGCAATCAGTAGAATATCAAGCCGGGACATTGTCAGCCTCACTATCGGTTAATTTCAATCCCGCGGACGGGATATTGTCTGGGTCAACGTTTTTTAACAGGTCGCTGGTTTTTTTCAATTCTTCCCACAGTTGACTTTCATCGGCAAGGGGCCCTCCCAGGAGGGAAACCAGTTGACCGGTTTCCACTGGTTCTCTGTTTTTGCTGACGGCTTTTTCAAAGGATTGCAGAATCCAGTCGCAGTTGATGATACTGCCGCCGTACTCGGTGAAAGAGGCAACGGGAAGCAGCAGGTTTGCCTGTCGACACCAGCCGCTTTCATGGCTGGAGAACCCGATAACGCGGGTATCTTTCAACAGTTTTTTCAATTCTGTCTCACTGTAAGTGAGGAGCAGATCATTGTTGAAATTCAGGAGCAGATCAGCTTTCTTCAGGGCTGTTTCAAAAGCCTCCCTGGAACTGTCAATTCCCAGGAGTTCAAGACCTCTCCGGTTGGAGGATTTATCATCCCGGATGAGATAATCGTCACCGTCACCCTTTTTGATATATCCATCACTGAATCCCGAGAGGGTTGCGCCGATTTTTTCTCCAAAGGATTTGATGGCCATCATCTGCTCAAGTGTACTGTCCGGAGAAAGCAGGAAAAGAATATCGTCATGTTTTTCCATTTCCCTGAGAGTGGCGGTGACAGCGTCATCAAAGGAGAGAGGACTGCGGCTCAGCCTTGCCTGTCCCATCCTGTTTTCATTTTCCCCGTGATAGCTGAGTCTCCCTTCGTCGCACATGAAATAACCATTGACCTGCTCATTCAGGAGGGGACGAAAACGATAGATCATATCGTCGCGATCTTTTTCCCGGTTATGGTCGACGGTAATATTGCAGCCTCTGGCGCAGCCATGGCAGATGCTTCTGTTTTTCTTCAGAAACCAGACCCGTTGTTTGAATCGGAAATCGGCACTGGTCATGGCACCCACGGGGCAGAGATCCACGACATTGAGGGCATATCTGTTATCAAGAGGTCGGCCGGGAAAGATCGTGACCCGGGCGGCATCAGTGCGGTTTACTATTCCGAGCTCTCCGGTCTTGGTGATCTGGCGGCAGAACCGAACACATCGGCCGCAGACCACACAGCGTTCCTGATCGTGGACGACACCGCAACCGAAATCCAGCTTCTTGGCTTTTTTGACCTGGGGAACATTCATCCGACTTTCTTCCCTGCCGTAGGTCATGTAATAATCCTGCAGGGAGCATTCTCCGGCCTGGTCACAGATGGGGCAGTCAGTTGGATGGTTTATCAGTTCCAGTTCCAGCACATCTTTCTGTATTTTCTTAATATGCTCAGCATCAAGGAGCACTTTCATTCCTTCCTGCGCCGGTGTCTTGCATGCCGGTACAAGGGGCGGTCTGCCGTCTTCTATACCGACAAGGCACATACGGCAGTTTCCGTCGGCACCAAGTGCTGGATGGTAACAGAGGTGAGGGATTTCGATACCGACAGCACCAATGGCGTCTATCAGGTTCTTGCCTGCCTCAACTTCGACTTCACATCCATTCACAAAAAGCTTAATTGTTTCAGCCATGGGGTATTTCCTGATAATCGTTCACCTTGGGAGTGCGGTAAACCCGCATTTCCCGCCGGCGTGTTAACTCTCTTGCTGTTCTGTTTCCTGTTTTGATCAATTTTATCTGAAAATCCTCGGCTGATGGTTGTGTTGCCGCAGTCGAGATTTTCATTGGTTTTTTGTGACCGGGCCATAGAGTCCGGTCATGCCGGTTTATCTGAAAATCAGCGGCTGCAGGTCAGATTGCCGCAGTCGGGATTTTCATTGGTTTTTGTGGCTGGGCCATAGAGTCCGGCCATGCCGGTTTATCCGGCAACACAGGCCTCGAATTCGTGTCTGAATTTGTCAAGGTAGCTGCGAACAGGCATGGTGCAGGCGGCCGACAGGACACAAACAGTCTTCATTTCGATATTGTCACAAAGTTCCCGGAGCAGCTCTACGTCGGAAAGCTGTCCTTTTCCGGCAACGATCTTATTGATGATTTTCAGCATCCATCCCAGCCCTTCACGGCAGGGAGTACACTGTCCGCAGGATTCATGGTGGTAAAAATAGATCAGGTTCTGCACGAGTTTGACCATGTCTACGGTTTCATCAAGGACGACGATGCCACCGGAGCCGAACATTGTTTTATGTTCGGCCATCGATTCATAGTCCAGGGTTACAGTTTTTGCCTCTTCGGGGGTGAGTACCGGGGTGGAGCTTCCCCCGGGAATGACACCCTTGAGTTTCCGACCCTTCCAGACTCCGCCGGCCACCTTGTCGATAACCTCCAGAAGCGGTAACCCAAGAGGAAGCTCGTACATGCCTGGTTTTTCCACATGTCCGGAGATGCCGAAAAGATGAGTGCCGGGGCTTTTTTCCGTGCCGTATTTCTTATAGGCGTCAGCCCCGTTTTCAATAATGAACGGCAGTGAAGCTATACTCTGCACATTATTAATGATGGTCGGGCAGTCGTACAGTCCGGCAACCGCAGGGAAAGGCGGTTTGGAGCGTGGCTGGCCTTTTTTTCCCTCAATGGATTCGAGGAGTGCCGTTTCTTCACCGCAGACATAGGCACCGGCACCTCGGTGGACGGTGACATTAAGCTTGAAATCATGACCGGCGACCTTGTCGCCGAGATAGCCCGCCTCATAGGCCTCGTCAATGGCCGCCTGGAGTACCTTGACCTGACTGGTGTATTCTCCACGGATATAAATATAGGTGTCGTGGGAGCCTATGGCGTAACTGCAGATGATAATGCCTTCAATCAGCATATGAGGGTCGCGGACCAGAATATATCGGTCCTTGAAGGTTGCCGGTTCCGATTCATCGGAGTTGACAGCCAGGTAGACGGGTTTGCCTGTATCCTTTGGAAGAAAGCCCCATTTTACCCCGGCGGGAAACCCTGCTCCACCACGCCCCCGGAGTCCGCTGTCTCTCACCTCGGCTATAACATCTTCCGGTTTCATGGAGAAGAGTTTGTCAAGGGTAGCATAGGCGCCATGCTGCTTTGCCACTTCAAGCCTGTTGGCGTCCTCCATATCGAACTTGGCACTGAGTATTTTTACTTCCATATCTGTTCGCTCACATTGTATCTGAAAATCATATCCCGCATGATGCTGATGATGTCGGATGGGTGATTCTCATTCTTCTTTATGGCTTCAATCCAGCCCGGCCAGCAGTGCTTTCAGTTTGTCCACATCCATCTCTTCATGGAATTCGCCGTTGATTTGAACCACGGGAGCCGTGCCGCAGTGGCCCAGACACTCAACTTCTTCAAGGCTGAACCTGCCGTCCTCACTTATCTGACCCGGCTCGATACCAATTTCATCCCTGAGGTAATCGACTATCGCCTGCTTGTCCCGCAGCCAGCAGGATAATGTCCGGCAGACGCAGATATGATATTTGCCCATGGGCTGAAGGTGATACATGGTGTAAAACGTTGCACATTCAAAGACCCTGCTGGCAAAGGTGCCGATCCTGTCGGCAATATAAGCTATGGCCTCAGCGCTGATCCAGCCTTCCTGCTCCTGGGTCAGCCAGAGGGCTGGAAGGATCAAGGATTCCCTTGTCGGGTAGCGTTTGATGAGACGCTCGAATTCGGCATCTCTCTCTTTGTCGAACTGGAATGGTTTTCCTGTAGATATCAGTTGCGAACGGTCACTCATCTGTCCAACTCCCCGCCGATAATATTGATGCTTCCCAGGTTGATAACTGCATCGGCAATCATGTTCCCTTCGATCATTTTATGGAATCCTCCCATGATATAAAAACAGGGAGGGCGAACCTTCAGTTTATAAGGTTGGCCTGAACCGTCGGAGACAAAATGAAACCCCAGTTCTCCATTTGCCGCCTCAAAGGAATCGTACCATTCTCCAGCTGGTGTCCTGACACCCTCGAAAATCAGTTTGAAATGATTGGCCAGTCCTTCAATATTGCTGTAGACAGCCTCTTTGGGCGGAAGAACAACCCGGGAATCCTTGATGAAGACAGGACCATCGGGGATGGACTTCATTGCCTGGCGGATAATACTGATACTCTGGAACATTTCCTCGAAACGGATCATTACCCGGTCGTAGATATCCCCTTTGCTGCCCACGGGAACTTCGAAGTCGAACGATTCGTAGTTGTAATACGGCGCGTCCTTTCTCAGGTCAAAGGGAACTCCGCTTGCCCTCAGGGTCGGGCCGGTAAAACCGTAGGAAAGGGCTGTTTCAGCCGGCAGTATACATACGTCCTGTGTCCTGTCATGGACAATCCGGTTGGTTTCTATCAGGGAAAGCGAATCTCCGATACCCTTTTCAATATCGCGCAGCTGGAGTTCCAGGTCGGTTTCCCATCCTTCATAAAAATCCCGGTACATACCGCCTATGCGGGTAAAGGAACTGGTCAGTCTGGCACCGGTGAGGCGGCTGATGAAATCATAGGCTGCTTCTTTTTCATTATAGAGGTACCAGTAGTTGGTCAGTCCACCCATATCAACCAGGTTTGCGGCAATGCACACCAGATGATCCAGGACCCTGTAAAATTCAGTCAGGACTACGCGCATGAACTGAGCACGTTCAGTAATCTCAACTCCGAGCCACGATTCAACCGCTTTGACATAGGCGATATTGTTCATCATGGAGGAACAGTAGTTCAGCCTGTCAGTGAGGGGGACTATCTGGTTGTAGGTGCGGTTTTCTGCGGTTTTTTCAAAACCCCTGTGCAGATAGCCGATTTCGTTGACATTGGCCATGACCGTTTCTCCATCCAGCGCGGTGAGAATCCGGATGGCGCCGTGGGTGGCGGGGTGGGATGGACCGAGGTTCAGAAACATGATTTCGGTATTGATGTCCTGCATGGTGGACTCTTCAATACCGTTTTCAGCAAGTCTTGCCCTGATTTCTTTTTCCAAACGATCACTGTCCGTACAGATCTGGCCTTTTTCTATGTCATAATCCTTGCGCAGAGGATGACCCTTGAACTGCCAGTGATTGAGAATGCGCCTCAGGTCCGGGTGATTCTGGAAAGTAATACCATATTGATCCCAGGTTTCCCGTTCTCCCCAGTTTGCAGAACCCCAGAGATGGGTTGCGGAAGCGACTCCCTTTTCCGGGTCTTCCACCGGACAGCGCACCTGAACAAGAAAATTGTCCTGCCAGTTTCGCAGGGTGTAGACTACGGCAAAGCGTGTCCGGGTCGGTTCAGGATAGTCTTTATAATCAATTCCGGTAACATCAAGAAGGAGGCCACAGTTCAATGCGGGATCAGTCTTCAGTGTGGAAAGCGTGCTTTCCAGCCTGTCCGGCTCCACGTCAATCACCACAGTATCCAGAACAACTTTGCAGGTCGCGTCCGGAAATGCGGCTTGAAATTTTTCTAACGCCGTCGCACTCATATCAGTCGAGAATCCCTTTAAAGTCTTTATGGCGGTCTTTTAATACACTTTCGCCTTTAATCTGGTCCTGGATTTTCATCAACCCATCCAGAATCGCTTCAGGTCGTGGCGGGCAGCCGGAGATATAAACGTCAACTGGAATCACCGTATCAATTCCCTGGACGGTGCAGTAATTGTCATATATGCCGCCGGAACTTGCACAGGCACCAATGGCCATGACCCATTTGGGTTCGGCAATCTGTTCGTAGATTCTTTTCAGAATCGGAGCCTGTTTATAGCTGATGGTTCCGCAGACAAGCATGAGATCCGCCTGCCGGGGCGAGAACCTGACGACCTCCGCACCATATCTGGAGATGTCATGCTGGCTTGCCGCCGCACTCATGAATTCAATGGCACAGCAGGCTGTTCCAAACACGAATGGCCACAGGGAATACTGCCTGCCCCAGTTGACTATTTCGTCAAGCCTGGTCGTGATAACCGTGTCGCCGAGATTTGCTTCCAATCCTAACGCCAATTGAGCACCCCTTTCTTTAAGATATAGATGAGTCCGGTTAGCAGAAGCAGCATGAAGACAACCATTTCAGTAAAACCGAACCACCCGAGTTCCCGGACGGATACAGCCCATGGATACATAAATACCGCTTCAATATCGAAGATCAAAAAGAGAATTGCCAGCAGGTAGAATTTGACGCTGAACTTCTGATCGGCTCCGCCAATCATGGATCCGATACCGCTTTCGTAGGCTTCGTTTTTTACTTTTCCTTTGGAACGGGGTCCAAGTACTGCCGTGAGGACCATCATGACAGGGACAAGAACGGCTATCCCGATCAGAGCTGTTGCCGAAAGAACAAGTTCAGTTGACATCTGTTTTTCTCCTGCCGGTGTATAAAAAATTTACTCCCCAAGCCGGGAAGCCTGATAGACAAGTGTATTTTGAAAAATCCCGTGAGCCGCACTCAAAAAATGAACACTCATTCATTAACAGGCAGTATTATTCTGTGTCAAGAAAATATTTTTCCTGCCCTGTCGGTAGGTTACGGTCTGCATTTTTGAATTATATTGTGCGAATCCGGCTTGGCCGCTGTGCTTTTTGTGCCCAGTATTTTTTCAATTTCTTCCCTTCTTCGGGTTTTTTTGTGTTCGGGTATAGGGCAGTATTATGGTTTTCACTATCATTAACTTCTTGATTATAACAGGTTATGTTTTCTCAATCCGGAATTGCGGTTTTTTCCGGAATTTAAAGCTGAGAATAAAATGCACAACATGCACATGGGCGATTGGGCGCATAGGTGTTGCCTGCACCATCAAATGGTGTGGAATTCGTTGATTTCTGTTATTAAGCTCTGTCTTAAATATCGTTATTTCAGCAAGATATACGATAATGAACAGGTATTCATTTGTTTGAATATAAAGTTCAAATAAAGTTATAAGGGCGGTCGGCCACGGCCTTTTGCCCATTGCTGTAAAAGACAGTTTTGTCGAGACCGGTCACTGGTATTTTTTAATTCGTGCCTGGGTTTCTTCGGAGAGGGCCAGTTGCAGAAAAAGTTCAAGTTCGTCATGTACGATTCGGGAAATGTCAGGCGACTGGTGTCTGCGTAAAATGGATTTTGTGGCAAGGATGGCCGCCGGAGGTTGTTCTGCAATGGATCGGGCATATTCCATAGCCTTTGCTAAAGAATCTCCTTTTTGTGTTATGGCGTTGATCAGTCCATATTTCAAAGCTTCATCCGCTGAGAAAAACCTGCCTGTCAGGAGCAGTTCATTTGCGGCCTTTATCCCTGCAGATTCCGGTAGAAGTGCAGAAGATCCACCCTCGGGGCAGACACCAAGGTTTGCAAAGGGAAGGCGGAAGCGAGTATCCGTTGAAGCGACAGCAAGGTCACAATGGAGAAGCAAGGTTGTTCCGATACCTACTGCTACACCTTCAACGGCAGCAATTAATGGTTTTTTCAGGGTGGTCACGGTATCAAAAAGAGCCTGGACTGCCTCCATAACCTTTTCGGCTCTGTCACCGATGAGATCGGAGAGGTCATTTCCGGCAGTAAATTTTCCTCCGGCCCCTGTAATGATAATGCACCTGCACTCGCTGGAATCATCGGCACTTTTCAGTCCATGGATAATATCACTGTACGTCCGGAGGCGGATGGCATTGAGTTTTTCCGGTCGGTTAAGGGTGAGCAGTCCAATCTTGTTTTCTATGGTAAAGAGTATGTCTGAATCTACTGTTTTAGCATTTTTCATTTGTTGACACGCCGGATTTAGGGGGAAAAAGAAACAAGCCTGCCGGTGCAGACACCAGCAGGCTTGTTTGTGCGCCAGAAAATTTTCTTTTAGCCCGATTTCTGTTGTCACAGGAAAATGCTGACACCTGGATGGTATGCAACCTGAATCCTGCCCTTCAGGTGCAACACTTTTCTGTCCTGTTCCTTGATTTTGAGCGAAAAATCTAATTTTTCAAGACACCCACAACTGACAAACAGAAGGTTACCAGCCAAGCGTCAGGTAATCATGGATTGAGTTGGCGGCATCTCTGCCGGCACCCATTGCCAGGATGACAGTGGCGGCACCGGTGACGATGTCCCCTCCTGCCCAGACTGCCTTCTTGGTGGTTTTACCGGTGGACGGATCAGTGACCACATTACCCCACTTGTTCAGTTTCATATCGGGAGTTTCGCTGGTCAGCAGCGGATTGGCACCTGAGCCGACGGCAACAATACAGAGGTCGCAGTCAACTGTGAATTCGGAACCGACTACGGCAACGGGGCGGCGTCTGCCGGATTCATCAGGTTCGCCGAGCTCCATGCGCAGGCATTCCATACCCACCAGGCGGCCGTTTTCATCTCCGAGATATTTTGTCGGGTTGGTGAGGAGAAAAAGCTCAATACCCTCTTCCTCGGCATGATGGATTTCAGCTTTTCTGGCGGGCATTTCATCCCGGGAGCGACGATAGACAATTTTAACACTGTCGGCGCCCAGCCGCATGGCGGTTCTGGCGGAGTCCATGGCGACATTGCCGGCTCCGAGGACAACAACATTCTTGCCTTTTGGAATGGGGGTGTCTACTTCGGGATATTTATATGCCTTCATCAGGTTGGCCCGGGTCAGGTACTCGTTGGCCGAGAGGATACCCACAAGATTCTCACCGGGGATATTCATGAAGCGTGGCAGGCCGGCACCAACGCCGACATAAATGGCATCAAATCCCTGCTCGAAGAGCTCGTCCAGAGAGACAGTTCTGCCGACCACGGCATTGCATTCAACTTTGACGCCCTGTCTTTCGAGAAAATGAACTTCCTGGGCAACAATGTCCTTCGGCAGTCTGAATTCGGGAATCCCGTAGACAAGAACTCCGCCGGGTTTATGAAAGGCCTCGAAAATTGTTACATCATGACCTTTGGTAATCAGGTCGCCCGCAACCGTCAGGCCGGAAGGCCCGGCACCGACAACGGCTACTTTTTTGCCGGTTGGTTCTGCTCTGGGGGGCAATTCTCCCGTGCCGTGTTCTCTTTCATAATCAGCACAGAAGCGTTCAAGATTGCCGATGGCAACAGGTTCACCCTTGCGGCCGACAATGCATTTTCCTTCACATTGAATTTCCTGGGGACAGACGCGACCGCATACCGCAGGAAGGGCGTTTTTGGTCCAGAGATTGCGGATGGCACCGGTCATGTCACCCTGGGCGATAAGGTCGATAAAACCAGGGATATCAACACCGACCGGGCAACCTTCAACACAGCCCGGCTTTCTGCACTGCAGGCACCGTGAGGCTTCTTCCTGGGCCATTTTCATGGTGTAGCCGGTGGGTACTTCAAGGAAATTTCGCGCCCTTACCTTGGGTTCCTGCTCGGGCATTGCCACTCTGGGGGTTTTTGTTTTTTTTGCTGCTTTTTCCGCCATAATATCCTCCGTAGAAATCGTATCCACGTTTTAGAAATCATAAAAGAGTCTGCCGGAGTTTTGTTGATATCCTGCCAGTTTCACTGGAAAAACAAAAAATCCGGTTCAACACTGATAAAAACGAGTTTTGCCCTATTTGGCATCACGAATCGTGCAGTAATCCTGATGGCATTTCTGCTCTTCTTCCTTGTAGGCATTCAGCCGGAGCATGAGTTCGTCGTAATCTACTTTGTGTCCGTCAAATTCAGGGCCGTCTACGCAGGCAAATTTTGTTTCGCCACCAATGGTCACTCGGCAGCCGCCGCACATTCCGGTGCCGTCAACCATGATGGGGTTCAGACTGACAAGGGTTTCCACGTTGTATTCTTTCGTGATATTTGAAACAGCTTTCATCATCGGTACGGGACCAATAGCCACAACCAGTTTGACATCACCTTCGTCAAGGATTTCTTTCATGACATCGGTGACAAAACCGTGATGGCCGTAGGAGCCGTCATCGGTACAGACCCGGAGGTCGTGGGAGGCGGCTCGCATCTGGTCTTCGATGATCAGCAGGTCTTTGGTTCGGGCTCCGATGATACAGGTGACATCATTACCGATTTCTTTGAGGCCACGGGTGATGGGGTGGAGGACGGCCACACCGGTTCCGCCGCCGACACAGATCACCTTGCCGACTTTTTCAAGATGGGTGGCTTTGCCGAGAGGACCGATTACATCCTGGTAGCTGTCTCCGACCTGGAGTTCCTTGAACAGGGCTGTCGATTTGCCAACTACCATATAAATAATGGTGATGGTTCCTTTTTCCGGATCAGTTTCAGCCATTGTCAGCGGGATTCGTTCTCCCTCTTCATTGGCCTTGAGAATGACAAACTGACCGGGTTTTGCCTTTTTGGCTATAAGTGGTGCCTCTATCTCGTTGAGGATCACTGTACCCTTTGACATTTCCTCTCGTTTCACAATTTTAAACATTTTTCCCTCCGCAGTGAAAAACCATTGAATTATATAGGTAAAAAAAATTGTGTTTCGATAAATTTTCTATGGTAAGTAAGCACAAAGTCATCATTAAATCAACCTCTATATGTGTGTGATGTGAATGAAGCAGTGAAAGCTATCTTTTTGTAGTTCTGTAAAAAACGGTGCGCAGACATGGGCAAAATATGCTGATTGTGCATTTCTTGTGTTGTGTGCTGACTTGTCCTGTCTGGTTTTTCCCTGTTCTGGCATGTCGGCCGACTACTTTGACCGCATCGCACAATTGCCTGTTGGCGGTCAATGGCATGCTCGGAAGGGGTTGAAGGGAGTGAAAGAGAGATGGGCCGGAGACTGAAACAACTGCTGGCGGGTCGGTTTTCGCCGGAAGAATTGCGGCAGCTTGTGGGTGGATATGATCTCGTGGGAGACATCGCCATTGTAATTATACCGGAAGTCCTTGAGGCCAGGGAAAAGGAAATTGCGGAAGCAATACTTGCCGATAACAGAAGAATCAGAGTAGTGGCCAGACGTGTCGCCCATTACGGTGGAGAATTTCGGACCCTGCCGGTGAAAATTATCGGAGGGGAGAATCGTCTGGAAACGGAAGTCATCGAGTTTGGCATCCGGCTTCGTCTGAATATCGAACAGGTCTATTTTTCCATCAGAAGTGGAGGTGAGCGGCACCGTATTGCCTCTCTTGTCCGCCCGGGAGAGGAGGTGCTGGTGCTTTTTTCCGGAATTGCGCCGTATCCATTGATGATTTCCAGGTACAGCCGGGCCGGAGAAATTGTGGCAGTGGAAAAAAATCCGGTTGCCCATCGTTATGCTGAAATAAATGTAAAGTTGAATAAAAAGGAGAATAGTATAAAACTGATCAATGGAGATGTTGAGGATATTGTGCCTTCGTTTTCCCGTCGTTTCGACAGACTGGTCATGGTGCATCCAACAGGTGGAGAAAGATTCCTGCATACGGCTCTGGGGGCCTTGAAGCCGGGAGGAACTCTTCATTTTTACGATATGCAGCATCTTGATGCCCTGGAGCAGTCCTTTGACAAAGTGAGATCTGTCTGCATGAAAAGAGGACTGGATCTTCTGCATTCGGCATTTACCGTCTGCGGACATTGTGCACCGCATACCCACAGGATCTGTGTGGACTGCCTGACAGGTGACTGTTCACAGGGATAATAACTCTGTGTTTTATTGCCTCTGATTAAATGATTTCCCGATGATCCATGAAACTCAGCCAGGTTGCCTGCCGGGTTTTGTACGTGATTAAAAATGATTTACAGGGGCAGGAAAACAAGGCTGGACCCGAAACCTGAATCCATTTGGGGTTCAGGAGAAAAGAAAAAAGGAGCAGATATGCACGTTTCATTTTATGGAGCTACACGGGAAGTCACTGGATCGTTTCACACGCTGACAACGGAGAGTGATACGATTCTCCTGGATTGCGGTATGTTTCAGGGAAAAAGAAAAGAAGCGGAAATCAAGAACAGGGTCCTGCCTGTCAATCCGAAAGTATTGACCAATGCCGTGCTGTCCCATGCTCATATTGATCATTCGGGTCGTCTGCCCCTGTTGACCAGTGACGGATTTAACGGCAGGATCTTCTGTACCAGGGCAACCGCCCATGCCTGCGAGTATCTGCTGAAAGATTCCGCGAAGATTCAGGAAGGTGATGCCTCGTATCTCAACTATAAAACCGCCAAGCATTTTCTTGGGAAACTGAAAACAGGAAACGGCAGAAAAAAAGTATCGAAGGAGGAGCTCAAAGAGATCAGGTCATTGTTGAAGTCCGGCGGACACAGGTTGAAGACGGATGCTATAGAAGCACTTCTCAGAAAACATCAACTGGAGATCATTGAACCGATTTACACCATGGAAGAGGCCGAAGAAGCTCTGGATTACTTTAACGGTGTTCCCTACCAGGATACTGTCACTGTAGGAAAAGACCTGACCTGCACCTTTTATGAGGCCGGGCATATTCTCGGCTCCGCCATGTCAGTACTGCAGTATAAAAACAGTTCATCCACTAAAACGGTTTTATACAGTGGGGATCTCGGCCGTTTCGATAAACCGATTATCGAGGACCCGACGCTCGAGTTCGCCGAGGAACACCGCGATATTGACCTGATGATCATGGAATCCACCTATGGTGACAGGCTTCATGACCCGGTGATTAACATGAAACCTCTTTTAAAAGAGGTGCTCAGGGAAACATTTGCTCGAGGGGGTTCGGTTATTATTCCCAGTTTTTCTTACGGTCGCACCCAGGAGCTGATCTATTTTCTCCATGAGCTCTACCTGAAAAAGGAAGTGCCACCCATGCCTGTTTATGTGGACAGTCCCCTGGCAACTCATATTACCCATGTTTTCGGAGAACATCCGGAGACCTTCGACAAGGAAACCCACCAGGTCTTTCTTGAGCGCGGTATCAATCCCTTCAGTTTTGAGCAGTTGAAATTCGTGCAGACTGTGGAGGAATCGATGGCCCTGAACCGGGACAATCGGTCACATATTGTTCTGGCAGGCTCCGGAATGTGTGAGGGAGGGCGTATTCTGCACCATCTCAGGTACAAGATTCATGATCATCGCAATACAGTACTCATCGTCGGTTATATGGGTGAAAATACTTTCGGTCGCCATCTCCAGAGAAAGGGAGAAGAGTTCGAGGCCTCGGGCCGTCAGGGAAAGGCGCCGATGGTTCGCTTTTACAACAAAGAATATCCTCTTAACGCCCATGTGGTAACCCTTGGTGGGTTCAGTGCCCATGGGGACAGGAATGAACTGCTTCGTGTACTGAAGGACTCCAACCTGCGCATCAGAAAGATTGCTCTGGTTCATGGTGAAGAAGAGCAGTCACTGGCTTTTGCTGAGTTTCTCAGGAAAGAAAATTTCAATGTTGTCGTACCCCATCACGGCCAGAGTGTACTTGTTTGAAGCGTAAATCGTAATTGCTCACAGGCACCCCAGCTTTCCACGGTCTCTTTTGTCCGCATAGGTTGGGGTTGGCTATAGCGAAGAAGAGCCTGCAAAAATCACTGGAAATCTCAATTGATAAGGAATTCAAATGAAAAAGTGTCAGTCCAGATCATTTTATAATCAGTCTAATGTGATTTTTGAAATACGCCTGATAAAACAGGCCCAATCCCCAGGCTCAC
>NZ_JBPLBA010000069.1:0-5673 GCF_054039375.1 Desulfomarina sp.
TGGTGCAGGCCCTGGAAAAACATGGATGGGTGCAGACAAAGGCGGCCGAGAGCCTGGGGATCAGTGAGCGTGTATTGCGTTACAAGATGAAAAAGAGCGGTATCAGAAAGGCGGGAGAATGATGAAAGAATTACGGAAGCCGGAATCAATTGATGTGGACGCATGGTGTGAATCACATCCATATATTCGTGAAATTATGCAATATCAAGAAATTGTATGGTTAAATGAACGTCAAAAAAGATGCGATGCCGTCCTGGAGAAAATGACCCTGAAAAGAAGTGATATTGATGATGCGGCGGCAAGACTCACAAGATTTGGACCCTGTATTGCAGAGTTTTTTCCTGAAACGCGGGGAAGTGGCGGCATCATTGAGTCCCCCCTTCGACTTATTCCAGCCATGCAGAGGAAAATTGAAAAAATCGGTTGCGGGTTTGGCGGCAGACTCTATCTCAAATGTGACAATCTGCTTCCCGTTTCCGGTTCCGTCAAAGCGCGCGGGGGAATATATGAAGTTCTCAAGGTGGCCGAAAAAGTGGCCCTTGATGAAGGTATTATCGGGGTTGCCGATGATTATGCCCTGCTTGCCACTGGAGAGGCACGGGAAATATTCAGGAAATTCAGTCTGGCGGTTGGCTCTACCGGGAATCTGGGCCTCAGCATCGGCCTCATGGGAGCTCGTTTCGGTTTCCGTGTCACTGTGCACATGGCCGCTGCCGCAAGGGCCTGGAAAAAAAAGCTGCTCCGTTCCCATGGGGTAAAGGTTGTTGAATACGGCGGGGATTACAGTGATGCGGTGACAAAGGGACGCGCTCTTGCTGCAGATGATTCCACCTGTCATTTTGTCGATGATGAAAATTCCACGGATCTTTTCCTGGGTTACAGTGTGGCGGCACTGAGGCTGGCGGACCAGCTCAGGGAGCGGGATATCAGGGTGGACAGGGAGCATCCTCTCTTTGTCTACCTGCCCTGCGGGGTTGGCGGTGCACCCGGAGGAATATGTTTCGGCCTGAAACACCTTTTCGGAGACGATGTTCACTGTTTCTTTGCAGAACCAACCCATGCCCCTTCCATGCTTCTCGGTCTTTTGACTGGTCTCAACGAGAAGGTATCCGTACACGATTTTGGCCTGGACGGTATAACTGAAGCCGATGGTCTTGCCGTGAGCAGACCATCCGGATTTGCAGGCAGGGCTGTTGGTCCCCTGGTCGACGGAGTGGTGACTGTTGACGATGACAGGTTATTTGCCACGCTTGCCAGACTTTCGGACAGTGAATCGATTTGGATGGAACCTTCTGCCCTGGCTGGGCTGGCAGGTGTTTCAATGGTCTGTTCAATTCGTTCCCGGCCTGGTGGAAGAACAAGCGGGTTGGCGGATACAATTAATTCTGCAACTCACATTGCCTGGGGAACCGGAGGAAGCATGGTTCCCGATGACGAAATGGCGGCCTTTTATCAAAAGGGAGCTGGACTCATGTGATCATTACACGCATTTTGCGATGCCTGAAATCAATTTATGGTGTAACTCTTCGAATTATCATGAGAATGGTTCCTTGACAGGGCGATGGAATTCTTGTAGTTATGCGTTTATGCAGAATTGACAGGGGGTTGGGCGAAGTTGCCCAATGTTGATGTGGATTATGACAGAGCGTGTAATGATGACCAGTGTTCAGGATTTTTTCGATGAAAAGATACGGTTACCTTCTCCACCCGCTATTGCGCTGAAAATTCTCCAGGCAGTCAGGAAAGATGAAAATTCCTTTGAGGAACTTGCCGGAATCATATCCGTTGACCCGGCCCTTTCCGTCAGAATCCTGAAAATCGCCAATTCATCCCTTTATGGCTTTCCCAGGCCGGTTGATTCCCTTGCCCAAGCAACAGCTCTGATAGGTACGGAGGCACTGAAAAACATAGCCCTGTCGTTTGTTATTGTTCAGGATTTCCAGGATGTTCCCCAGGGCGGTTTTGATCTGGATCTTTTCTGGCGACGGGCGGTGACGGCTGCCGTGGCAGCTGAAGTGCTGGGGCGGAAGATCGGCAGTAACGGTCAGGATCTTTTTGTTTCCTCCCTGTTGCAGGATATCGGTGTGCTGATTTTCTTTCTTTCCAGCCCGAACAAATATACCATGGTGCTGGACGATAAGAGGCTCGGAGCTGGAACACTCTGCGATATGGAAAAAGAGCAGTTTGGTCACGATCACACGGAAATAGGATATCATCTTCTTACTTCCTGGATGCTGCCTCCATCTATTTGCGGGCCGATTCGCGCCCATCATTCCATGGGTTTGGAAAATGAATATCTGCAGGAGGCAAAAATTCTGAGTTTTGCAGACAAGATTTCGTCAATGTATCACGGCCTTCACAGCAACAGTAAATTTGTTGATATCCATGCTGGGCTGGCTGAGGAATGGGGTTGCACTTCTGAAGAAGTCGATGCACTGATAGACAGTATTGGTGAGAGAGCCAGGGAAGTGATGGAACTTTTTTCCATAGATCCGGGAGAAATAAAACCTTTCACCCAGATCATGCAGGAGGCCAATGATGAATTAAGGCGGTTGAATTTTTCCTATGAGCAGATTGTCCTCGAACTCAAACAGGCGAAACTGAATGCGGAACAACTGGCGGCGGAGTTGAAAAAGGCGAACGAAAGTCTCCGGGAACTCGCCCTGCGGGATGGTCTTACCGGGTTGTATAATCACAGGTATTTTCAGGAAGTACTCGAGGCGGAATTGAGCAGGGCTTCCAGGTACGGGCATCCGCTGTCTCTGCTTTTTATTGATATTGATTATTTTAAAAAAGTAAATGACACCTACGGGCATCCGGCCGGAGACAGTATTCTCTGTGCGGTCAGTCGGTTACTTGTGAAACTTGTCCGTCACAGTGACATTGTTGCCCGATATGGCGGTGAAGAATTTGCCGTAATTATGCCGGAAACAGATTCCCGTGGAGCCAGGGTGATTGCCCAGCGGTTGAGAAGGGGGATTGGTCAGGAGCAGATTACTTACCGGGAGAGTTCCATCTCGATAACGATCAGTATAGGTCTGGCGACAACTGACGGGCGAAACCCCGTTATGGAGAGAAAAAAGCTCATTGAATCAAGTGACCGGGCTCTCTATCGGGCCAAGCAGAATGGAAGAAACAGGGTAGAAGGATAGATGGGATACAGCTGGGATTCACAGGATCTTTGTTTGTCTGCAGAATGTGCTCATGGTGCATTGGCAAAAAGAAACAGGGAGCTGGAACGGCAGTTGCTGGAAATGAAAAAGTTCCAACAGGCTTTTTTCTATGGTTCTGATGGAATGGCCATCGCCGATGACGGGGGAACATTGCTGGAAGTGAACCATGCTCTGTGTGAAATGTTTGGGTACAGCCGTGAAGAACTGCTTGGTAAACCCTGTGTCACATTCAAAGATTGGTCAGAAAATGAGGAATTTCAGCGTCGGTACGCTCTTCTTTTCCAGCAGGGGTATCTGAATGTAGAAACGGAATATCTGCACAAGGATGGCAGGGTAATTCCCGTTGAGCTGAATGCTTCAGTGTTTCGATATGATAACAGGTATCTGGTACAGATCAGTATACGGGATATCAGTTATCGCAGGGAAAAGGAAAACCTGATAAAGCGTCAGCGGGAAATCTGTTCAGCCACCGACGATCTCATGTCCTTTGTCGATCGGGACTATGTCTATCGCTTTGTCAACAGGGCCTACCTCGATACATTTAAAATAACCCTGCAGGATGTCCTTGGTCGACGGGTGGATGACCTTCTTGGCAGGGAAATTTTCGAAAAACATGTCAGAAAGCGCCTTGATCAATGTTTTTCCGGAGAAACAGTGCGCTTCCAGGGACAATTTTCTATTCCAGCCCATAAAGGGGAAAGATACCTGGATATCACCTTTTATCCCTACAGGGAACCTGGCGGAGTGCTGTCGGGCGCCATAGTTGTTATTCATGACGTAACGGATATCAAACTTGTGGAAAGATGCAGGGTCCAGGAGGGAAAACGGTACCAGCATATCCTGAGTAATGTGTCGGATGGCGTGTTTATCGTTGATGATGAATACAATATCATTCACGCCAATGCCACATTGCAGAAAAGTTTTGGCAAAGTACGTCCGGGCCGGAAATGTTTCGAGTATCTCAACCGGGCACAGAGTCCCTGTTTCTGGTGTAATAATACTCATGTTCTGCGGGGAAATACAGCCCGGTGGCAGATGAATGTCGTCGGAAAAAACCAGGTATATGAGGTCTATGAAACGCCTTTTGAGCTGTCCGAGGGAAAGACCATTAAGGTTTCTTTTTTTCGGGAAATAACTGAGCAGTACCTGGCTGAAAAAAAGCTGGCGGAGAAAAATGAGCAGTTGCAGATACTCATTGATGCTTCACCGGATCTGATCTGTTTCAAAGACGAAGAAGGACGCTGGTTGCTTGCCAACCAGGCCATACTTGATCTGTATGGTGTTTCGCTTGAAGATCTGGCGGGAAAAAAAGATAATGAATTGCCATGGAGCAGTCCTTTCCGCGAAGATATTTTCCGGAAGGGAGAAAAAAGCTGGCAGCCGGGTACTGTTTTTCGCAATGATCAGGTTGTTGTCCTGCCCGATGGTGAAGTGAAAATATATGATGTTCTTGAAGTGCCTCTGTTCGATGGAGGCGGGGAATCCAAAGGATTCATCGGTCTTGGCCGCGATATTACAGAGCGTGTGCGGGCGGAGGAAAAACTGCGGGAGGAGATGGAAGGTCATCGTCTTGCCCTGCGACAGCTTGCTGAAAAAAATGAAGAGATAAAAAATACCAATATCGCCTTGAATGTTCTGTTGAATAAGGCCGGAAATGATGGTCGCAGCACCCGAAAAAAGGCCATGGCCGATCTGAAAAGGGTTATCCTGCCGTATCTCGATCTCCTTGGGGAATATATGAAGGGCGAGACTGGTCATGAATACATTACAATCGTAAAATCTCACCTCAGTTCTTTTTCTGATTCCCATGCCGGGCTGCCCCGGTATTCTGATTTCGGTCTGACAAAAAGAGAGATCCTGGTCGCAGATTTGATCAGAAACGGGAAGAAATCCAAAGAAATTGCCTCACTTCTGGGGCTTTCTCCCCGATCAATAGAGGCCTATCGCAACAGTTTAAGAAAAAAACTCCATCTCACCGGAAAAAAAGTACGCCTCAATCATTATTTAAACAGTACTTTCTTCGTAGGGAAGTGAAATTGATCCACAGTTTAACTTTCTGAAAATTCAACTATTTTTCTTCTGACTCATTTCGTCTTTTTATAATCCAGGTAAAAAATACGGTATAAAACACAGTGTTTTTTCATGATATTGTGGTGTTGTAATTTCTTCTTATACAGCATTAAATATTATTATTCTTTGTAAGGGTTATGCAATAATTTTAAATGGTTGGGCATTGGTTTGTTAGGTGATCTGCTGTGCTGATTTACCTGGAGGTATGCATGTTGAAAAAAATAGTTCCCCATAAGATCAAGTCAATTTTCATGTTAATCGTATCAGCGGCAGTTGCGGTTATTGTCTGTGCATATATCCAGGACGATTATAAGCAGAAGCAGGCAAGAATCATGCAGCAGGAGCACTCCCTGCTTCGCTTGAGATACCTGATTCTTGAGAACTTTCTCTCTGACAAAAAAAATCAGGCAATGACGATTGCCAGTGTATA
>NZ_JBPLBA010000070.1:0-14186 GCF_054039375.1 Desulfomarina sp.
CCCCCCCGGAGCAGAAAAGGCAGTTCCGGCAGTTGCGCCGGTATCTCGGGGAGGATTTTAACGTGATTGAGACTGATCTGAAAAAGGGCATGGTTCCTGAGAATGCTGATATCCTCCTGCTGCTGGCTCCGGAATCCCTCAACGATAAACAGCTCTTTGGTGTGGACCAGTTTCTGATGCAGGGCGGCACCGTTATCATGGCCACCTCTTCCTCTGATATCGAAATGAACGGTGCATTGAAGGTCAGGAAGGTTAACAGTGGTCTGGAGAAATGGCTTGAACATAACGGAATCACGGTTGAAAAGGAGCTGGTTTTCGATCCGCAGAACACACCGTTTCCTGTGCCCAGGAAGCGCAATCTCGGCGGTTTCGTTGTTCAGGAAACACAGCTTGTCAATTACCCGCTCTTTGTTGATATCCGCCCCGACGGTATGAAAGATGACAGCGGCCTGCTTGCCGGTATACGGCAGTTGACGATGTCCTGGGCATCTCCTGTCATTGTTGACAGGGAGAAAAACGGCCGGCGAAAGGTGAGCGAACTGCTGTTCAGTTCTCCTGACAGCTGGCGCTCAGATAACCTCAACATCCAGCCCGATTTTGATCAATATGGTGAGATGGGTTTTCGGGTCGGTGAACATCGCGGACGGACTCCTCTGGCGGTCATGGTGGAGGGAGGTTTCACCTCCTGGTTCAAGGATAAACCATCCCCGCTGGCAGCATTGAAAAAAGAAAAAAAGAGTGAAGAAAAACAGGAAAAGAAAACAAAGGACAAAAAAGATGAGCCGGTTGTAATCAACAGGGTCATTGACCATTCTCCCGACTCTTCCCGTCTTTTTGTCTTTGGCTCAAATACCTTTCTGTCCGATATTGCCATGGGGTTGAGCTCCAGTGTCAACGGAACAAGCTACGAGGCCCCCCTTCAGCTGGTTGCCAACTGCATAGACTGGTCTCTTGAGGATCGGGAACTGCTCTCCATGCGCAGTCACACCAGGTTTTCCCGGATACTGCTTCCGCTGCAGACGGGTGAGAGAAGGGTGATTGAATATCTTAACTACGGACTGGCCCTGGCTGGGCTGGTTCTGATCTGGGTCGTGGGCCTGGTGCTTCGCCGGCGCACACGGCTTCGTTTTCAGGCCATACTTGATGATTCCGGGAGGGTGTAGGTATGAAACGTTTACTACCACTGCTGACTGCGATTCTCGTGGTGCAGGTTGTGTTGGTCATTTTCAGTTATTCAGGTGGCGGGGAGAATACAGGTGTCGGAGAACCTCTTGTTTCTCTCAACGCAGCAACTGTTGATCATATTACCATTATGGACGGCGATAAAAAACAGGTTACCCTGGAAAAAAGAAAGGGAAGCTGGATTCTACCTGATCATTTTGAAGTGGCCGCTGACGGTTCAAGGATCAGTGGATTGCTTGAGAAAATTGCTACAATCAAGGCGGGCTGGCCTGTCGCCACAACCGCTTCCGCCGCTCTGCGGTTTCATGTGGCGGATGAGCAGTTCAAGGTTAAACTGGTGTTGCAGGAAAATGGGAAAGAAACCATCATTTTTCTTGGTGATTCCGCAGGGGCAAGGTCCGCCTATCTTCGCCTGGATGGCAGCAGTGATATTTTTCGTGGCAGTCTGGCCGCCTATGATTTTCCGGTTGACCCGGATAAATGGCTCGAACCTTCTCTGTTGAAACTGGATTCAAAAGAGATCGTCGAGCTGCAGATAAACCGGCGTGACCGGATTCCATTGTCCGGTCTCAACAAAGAGAAAAGGCCGGCCACGGAGAAAAGACCTTCAGCCAGGGAGTTCCAGGTAAAAAACCTGACCCTGGTCAGGGAAAAAGATGATTTCCTCCTGAAAGATGGCGGGGAAGGTAAAACAAAAAAATCTGTGGCGGCAAATCTTGTGACTACCCTTGCCGACCTGAAGGTGGACGGTGTTCTTGGCAGGAAGAAGGATTCTTCCTGGCAGCTTGACCAGCCTGTGCTTCTGGTTACCGTGAAAATGAAGGACGGTTCCACACTGGAATATCGTTTTGCCGAAGACAAAAAGGAGGAAAACAACTATATACTGAAATATTCCGGGCGAAACGAGTATTTCAAGGTTGCCCTGTGGCGGATCAACAGTCTGATGGATACAACGCGTGATGATCTGCTGGAAAAGGAAAAAGAGTAGGCTTTGAAAAAACCTGGAGAGATATTTTCTCCGGGTTTTTCAGAATAACAGGAGAGGGATAAATTGATTGAGGTAATAACTGCTATTGCTAAACATTCAGCCGTAAAGTCGCAGTGCAGGAGGTAGTTTCGCCGCAGTCGGACTTTCATTTGGTCTTGCACCCACAGGGTATGAGTAGCTGAACCAAACAGTTCGGCCAGTCCGGTTCAAGGTCATCCTAAAAAAGATATTGGAAACCGAATTGGAGCCTGTTCATATCTCCATCTTCTCCATTTTCCACTTCTCTCATGGCCCAGATATATTCCAGACCAAGATTGATACGCTTGATCGGGCTCCAGAACAGGTTCGCGTGGACCGACTGGTAGCTTTTGTCGACGGTGTCAGCCACATATTTCAGGTCGTTGTCCCGTTCTGCGTAAGAATAGATCAGGGTTGAACGGAGGCTGTCTGTCCAGAAGTGCTGATAGGCTACAAGACCACCGAACTGGACATTCGTCTCAATTTTCCTGGTGACCGGATTAATAAAGGCATCGGCAAATTCAGCTTCCATATAACGTCCGAGCGCATTACCGTAATTGAACTGAAAACGGAATTTATCCTTGTTGAATGTGGGAATAACTGCGGTAAAACTGGCAGCCCCGCCAAAGGTGTCATCGTCATAGAGACCGTTATCAATTATGAGCTGACGCCCCATTGCCGCCAGAGAGAAATGACCGAAACCGGTATCCACATTGGCCCTGACAATGATATCCGGAATATATTCTCCATCACTGCCGGTGGGAGCACTGCCATCCTTTGAGGTGAATGTGCTTTCCGGGTTTTCCAGGGCAAACTGCAGGGAACCGAAACCCATGGGCTGGGTCCAGCGGATCAGGGGCTGACGGATGAAAAGACTTCCTGCAGGTCCTCCGAAATCAACGGTTTCCGCATAGGAAGCCAGGTCAATAAAAGTACTCCACTCCTGGCCGACCAGGAGGTTGCCGAGTTCACCGTATGCCCGTCTCAGTCTCAGTCCGTAGGAATTGGAATACGTTTCCGTACCGCCGGCACCAAAAAGGTCACCCTCTATTTTGGTTTTGAACATTCCGTAATCGGTGGGAGTACTGGTGGCGATACCGAGCCTGGTCTGGCGCGCATGCATGAAAAAAGAATTGTCTGGTAACGCATCCTGCTGGGAGTCGAGAGGAACGGCTCCGGGAGAATAAGCATATTTCCCGCCGCCGTCCGTGTCGGTGTATATGGCATCAAGCTTCGCATAACCATATATTTTCACCTGGGTGTTTTTGGGAAGTATGAGTGAACTCCCGTTTTCACTGGCCTGGGGAGCTGCTTTCTCTCTTTCCTGTTGAGCTTTTTCCATGGCAGCAACTTTTTCCTGAAGCAATTCCATGTTGGCCTTCATTTGCTGAATGGTTGCTTTCAGTTCATCCAGTGTTTCGGTTTTCGCGTTCTGTGGAATGAATAACAGACCGCTGAAAAGGAACAGCAGAATGAAGACGAATCGATCAGCCCTTTTCTTCCACATTGTCGATAGCATTTTTTTCTCCTTGCAGAAAAAAGATTGAATTTTTGAACAACTTCTCCTGTTATGCACATCCATGTGCTTCTCCCTTCAGTATATCACTTTATGTGTATATGTTAATTATTAATTGTGTATATGCAAATAAAAAATAAAGAAGATGCTTAAATAGCTGGGAAGAGCCGGGGTTGTCAGGGAAAAAGGAGATTGGCAGGTGGATATCAGGTTCAGGCGTGATTGAGATGGTAGAGTTCGTAAAAGACACCGCGGTGTTCAATAAGAGAATCGAAATCCCCGTCTTCTACTATTGTGCCGTTGTCCATCACGAGAATCCGGTCATACGATGGAGTCAGGTCGAGCCTGTGGATGACCGCGATAATGGTTTTCTTTGATCTGAAAGATGATGTGAGGTATTCCTGAATGAGGGCCTGTGAGGTGTTGTCCAGGCTGGCGGTTGCCTCATCCATGATGATGATTGGAGTGTTTTTCAGCAGGGCCCGGGCAATGGCCACTTTCTGTTTCTGTCCACCGGAAAGATGGCTGCCCTGGCTGCCCACAAAGAAATCGAGACCGATATCGATTATCTCCTCCAGGAGCCCATACCGTCGAAAGGTATCCCAGGCAAGGTCGCGCAGGTGCATGATATCGTCGTTGGTCTTTTTGGTGGATCCAAGGAGAATATTGGTGCGGATATTTCGGTTGTACAGGTAAGCGGCATGGCAGTAGGTACTGAAATCTCTCAGTTCTCCATCATGGGTGATCTGGTCTCCGTCCAGCTCACAGCGGGAGGTGTCGATATGCTGTATTTCAGAGAGGAAATAGAAGCGGGCCTTGAGGATTTTCTGCCGTAATTCCCGGCTCAGGGCTATCAGGTCGTGTCTGGCCGGAATATAACGCAGGGAGATTTTCATCAGCCTGTTTTTTTCAGGAGCAGTCAGCTTCACTCCACTGTCCAGGCGCCTGATGATATCTTCATATTGACGAAGTTCATCCTGTTTTATGGGGTTACGTTGAAAAAAGAATTCATCAATATCAGTTTCCTTGATCATTTCCAGGGTTACCCGGACCAGGGCGGCACCGAGTCGGAGAAGGTCTTCCTCAAGATCCATTTCCCGGACAAGTACTCTGAATTCCGGGCTCTCAGGCAGATTTTCCGTGCTGTACCTGCCGCTCATGGATTCACCGAAAATAAGATTGTCCCGCAGTGTGGCAAATTCCAGAAATCGATTGCGATCGTAAAATTCCACAACTTCCTGGAAATCCTGTTTCAGTTTGTCCCGGATAATGGTGCGCATTTTCAGGAAATGATTTTTCAGTTTATGGGCCTTTCCCGGGGGAAGAATCGAGTTCATGCCGAACCAGAGAACGTCCCTTTCCAGGCCGATTTCATGGAGGATTGTCCGGATACGGGCCCGGATTTCAGGAGAAAGAGACTCATGCAGGTCAGTTTTCCCAAGACCATAGAGGATATTTTCCCCAATAGTTCCTGAAAAGATGAATGGATGCTGGGGGACCATGGCAATGTTTTCACTGATGAAATCACTGCTGCAACTGCTCAGGTCGCGACCGTTGATCCGGACTGTTCCCTCTGTGGGACAGTGGAGTCCTGCCAGCACCAGGGCGAGGGTTGATTTGCCGCATCCGGAAGGACCTATAAGGGCAATGTGTTCTCCCTTTTTAATTGTGATATCTATATCATGAAGGAGAGTTATATTGCCTGGAAGGGTATAAGACACACGGTTTGTTTCTATGCAGGCAGCGTTGGCAGAAGTTTCTGGATCCGCTGATGGTGCGGGCAGTGCAGGTCTGTAATCGAACAGGTTTGTAATCTGCTGGTAGCGGATTATGGCATTCTGATAAGACTGATAAAAGAGGCGCAGTTCCTGCCAGGGATCGTACAGTTTTTCGTGGGCGGACAGAAAGGCGACGAGTGCGCCCAGGTCAAATTCACCTCGGATTGTCAGGACTCCCCCGACAAGAAAGAGGAGAAAGGGACCAATGGCCTGGAACAGGTTACCGGAAAACTTGATGCCGAATTTATAAAGATGAAGCTTGATTGAAATTCTGTAAAGTTTGTCTATTAACCGGGTAAGGCGGTTCTTTTCATGGTCATAGGCATTGTAGGACTGGATTTCGATGATGCCGTTTATGGCCTCATTGACTGTGTCGCTCATGGCGCGAACTGTTTTTATCCTTTTCCTGTTCCAGTTGTTAAACCGCTTCTGCAGCAGAGGAATAACTATAAGTTCCACAGGGTAGATGGCTATTGTCAGTAAAGTCAACAGTCGATTCAGGGAAAACATATATCCCAGAACCACGATATAGGTGAGAATGGATGTCAGAGGCACAGCGAGAGCCTCTCCAAGAAACAGTCCGATGGCATTGAGTTCTGCCGTCATGGCGGAAATGGCTGAACCGGGTCGGAGAGTGCGGTAGAGCCTGAGGGGCAGGTGAAGGATATGGAGATAGAGTTCGGTACGCAGTTTGATAAGAATTCTCTGGCCGATTATCACCTGCACCATGTTGATGGCGTATTTGCTCAGACCGGCCAGAAGGATTGCTCCCATGTAGAGGCCGCAATAGAGAAAGAGAGCGTGGAGATCGCCGTAGCTGATGGCCTCGTTGACTATGCGTTTCTGCATTTCCAGGGGGAAAACCCTGAAAAAGAGGCTGACCAGGATCAGGATGAGCAGCAGAAGCTGCAGACCATAACAATTGTTAAGGATCCAGTAATAGAGCGGTCTTTTTGTTATGGGAATATCTTTTTTCACGATTCCTCACTGCTCCTTCCACCGTTTTTCTCTTGTGTGAATCCGGCATTATTGAGAAATGTCAATTCAATTTTACTCCAGGGTATCTTGAATCAGTAAAAAATCCAAATCCTTCATTGTCCGGGTTATATCCATAAACGTAATTCCTCACAGGGGTAACAACTCTATGATTCTATAACCTCTGACCTAAATCCTGCAATTGGTAAGTTCGGAGTCTTCGCTTACCTGCCGAAGATGCGAGGTTCAATGGCGCTGACGTATTGGCATACTTCAAGCCATTGAAAACGAAGCAGGTAAGCGAGCCTGCGAGACTCCGGGTTCGGTAAAATTGCCAATCCCGCGGGGCAAAGAAAATGAAAAAATTTACATTCACTCAAAAAGTGAATGGCCAAATTCGTTAAATATATCATAACACATTGAAATCAAACCATAATTATATTTTTCATTTTCTGAAGTGCAGGATTTAGGTCTGAGCAATTCCCCATGAACTCTTTCAGCTACTATAAGGGCTCTTTTGTTTATTGCAAATGCACAAAAAATAAATCCGATTCCCTGTGAGGAGTTACGCTTTATCAGACTGAGTCGTGTACGAAATCAGAAAATTGAACAGGCTGCAGGGCAGTTACATCAGGACTGTCTGTAGTTTCTGCCCAGCCATCTTGGTGGAGTTCCCCCGAGAAATCCCATGATTCGACTTAAGGGGTTTTTATGTCCTTTTCTCTGCCCGGTGCCGAGATGGATCAGGACCAGGGTAAAAATCATCAGCGGAAAGGGTGCCACCTGGAATACCTGGGGAGGGACGGCTGTAAAAATGTCCTGGAAGGTGATCCCGAGTATCTGCAGGAGACCGAAAAGATAAGCACCTATGGCAACCCGGAACGGGTTCCAGCTGCCGAAAATAACGAGTGCCAGTGCGATCCAGCCGATTCCCTCACATCCCTGGGGGTGTCCCCATCCAGGTTTTACGGCCAGGGAAAAGGCTCCTCCGGCCAGGCCGACGATGCTGGAACCGATGATAGTGTAGTTTGTCTGTACCCGCAGGGGATTAATACCCCGGGCCCAGCATCCTTCGGGATTTTCTCCCACACTTCGCAGTATGAGTCCCTGTCTTGTATGGTAAAGAAAATAATAACAGGTCGGGATGGCAAGCAGGCTGAGGTAGACTATGGGGGAGTGAGAAAAAAAGGCCTTGCCGAAAAAGGGAAGTTCCGACAGGCCGGGGATGGGGAGGCTGTCGAGTTGAACTCCCTGCTGTCTGGAGTAGGGATTTCCGAGAAAATAGGCCAGGTCTCTGCAAAGAAAGGTGAGAGCAAAACCAACGGCAACCTGGGACTGACCGAGTCTGACGCTGATGGTGGCAAGAATGGCGCCGGAGACAGCGCCCGTGCAGGCAGCAGCCAGAAAACCAAGAAAAATCGAGCCACTCCAGCTGCCGATAACAAAGCCGGCCATGGCGCTGAGCAGGATGGTGCCGTCCAGGGAGAGATTGACTACACCGGCTTTTTCCGTCAGAGTTTCTCCCAGTGCTGCCAGGACAAGAGGAGCAGCCATGATAATCAAAGAAGCGGTAAGTGATGCCAATGAGAGTTCCATTATTGCTCTTTCCCCCGCTGCCTGATCCCGTACACCAGGAGCGCGCTGAGAACGCACGCTCCCTGTATTACACCGGACAGGGATGAATCGATCTGCAGGACGATGGGAAGCTGGATGGAGCCCGCTGCCAGCGCCGCAAAAAACAGGCAGATTGGCGCAACCGGCAGGGTCCTGTAATTGGCCAGCATGACAACAAGAAGAGCAAGATAGCCGTAACCGCTGGATATTGAAGGGATGAGCCGATGGTAGACGGAGAGAACCTGAACAGATCCGGCAAGGCCGGCAAGGCCACCACCGATGGACATGGCGGAAAGTCCGGTCAGTTCGGGGCGAATACCGAATAATTTTGCGCCGTTCGGGTTGATACCAGCTGCCTTGACACGCAGGCCGAAGCGCGTTGCCCCGAGAAGAAAGGCGGTGAGCAGAAAGGCAAGCAGGCCGAGTACGAGGGCCGCAGGCGGGACCCGCCAGCCCTGGGGAAGATACATCCAGAGCTCCCTGGGAAAGAGATCAGTACCACTCATTGAAGCCATTCCCGCCCGTTTCCACGGGCCCAGGATAAGCCAGAGAATACCTCCCTGGGCCACGAAATTGAGACCAAGGCCCCCAAAAATTTCATTTACTCCACCTCTGTTTTTCAGGATTCCGGCAAAGGCTCCCCAGAGACCACCTGCTAGAAATCCGGCAATGAGAGCTAAGGTGATCACGGCAGCCGGAGGGATGGATAGCGGTTGTCTCAGGATCAGTGTTGAACCGATAGCTCCGAGAATGACCTGCCCCTCAATCCCGATATTCCAGAGTCCCGCCCTGAAGGTGAAAAGCAGACCGCAGGAACAGAGAAGAAGGGGGATCCAGACGGAGAGCACGTGGCTGAACCGCAGCCAGGAACTGAGTGTTCCCCTGGCAAGGGTGATGAAGATGGTCCCGGGGGAAATACCCAGCAGTACAAGCATGAGACTTACCGCTCCCAGGGCAAGAGCGGTGATGGTAAGAAACCAGCCGGTTCTTCTGATCTTCTGAGCTGACAACGTGCTCAATGAAATTGACGCGATGTTCATGAGAAATTCGGCTTAAGTCGTAGTGGTTTTTGGCCGGTAATGGCCCTTGAAATCTCGTTGTAGCCTGTCTGATCAACCGGACTGTCCAGGATAATTGAGCCGTTATAAAAAACAAGAACCCTGGTGGCCTGCTCCATGATCTCCTCAAGTTCAGGGGAAGCAAAGATTATGGTAGTGTCCGATGGGAGATGGCTGTGCAGATATTGCCAGGTCCATTCAGCAGACTGTACATCCAGTCCTCTTGTGGGGTTTTCCATGAGAACCAGACGGACATTTTCGGGAATGAGTGAGAGGAGCAGCCGCTGCAGGTTCCCTCCAGAGAGGTTTTCAACGACCGTGTCAGGCCTGCCTTTGATATTATAGGTTTCAATGGCTTTCACGGTGTTGGCAAGCCCGCTTTCTCCGGTAATGATCCTCTCTTTTATGCCAGCAAGGACATGGTGTTCGCGAATACTCATTCCGGGAAACAGCCCTTCCACCAACCTGTCGGCGGGAAGAAAGGTAGCAAGGCCATAATCTTTCCTGTCGGGAAGAGTGGCTTTTTCCCCGAAACGGTTAATGATACCGATTTCAGGAGAAAGCAGACCGAAGGAGGCTTTGAGAAAAGCGGATTGGCCGCTGCCGTCCACCCCGGCAAGACCGACTACTTCTCCCGCCTGAATTGACAGGGTGATGCTCTGCAGCCCCGAGCGACCTGCCGTGGAAGTGACGTCTTTAAAATCGAGAACTGTCCTTCCTTTTTTCCGCTCTGTTCTTGAATTAAATTTTCCCGGTAGGGAGTCGAACATGGCCTGGAGCAGTTTTTCCCGGTCAAAGGGGTGTTGCTGCTGTCCAGCCAACCTGCCGTGGCGGAGTACCGTGACCTCATCGCAGAGTTGTTCGATTTCATCAAGTTTATGGGAAACGAGGAGGATCGCCAGTCCGTCTTTCCTGAGGGTACGCAGGGCCTGAAAAAGAACTTCCTGCTGTTTTTGTGAAATTCCGCTGGTGGGTTCGTCCAGAATCAGCAGGTTCGCCTTGTCCCGGATGAGCCGCAAAAGTTCAAGCTGTTGCCGTTCTCCCACCGTAAGTTCTTCCAGCTTTGAAGAAGGTGGGAGGGAGAATCCGAATGTTTTACAGAGTTCCCTGAGGATGTGGCGGGCCTCCTGAGGATCAAACCCGTCACTGCCCATCATGAAATTGTCGAGAACTGAGAGCTGTTGAAAATCAAGTGGCTCCTGGTAAAGCATCCCGAAACCCAACTCCCGGGCATCCCTGGGAGTACGGAGTTCTACTGCATCCCCGTTATGGATTATTTCCCCGCTGCTTCTGGTGTAGAAACCGGTGAGAATCTTCATCAGGGTTGATTTTCCTGCCCCGTTTTCACCGATGATACCATGGATTGAGCCGCTCCTGATCTCTAAAGAGACATCGTCCAGAGCACGTACCCCGCCGAAGTATTTACTGATTTTTTTAAGCTCGATCATTAAAAAAACCGCTCCCGTTCATTGAAAAAGAAACGGGAGCGGAGCCTGTCTGATGGTAACTCCTCACGGGAGTAGCAATTACGTTTGATGAATTTACCCTTAAGACAACTTCAGTGAACCTCGGTTTATCTGGAGGCCCCCTCCATACCCTTCAGTAACTGGGGCAGGTTCCAGATCTGGTCGTCGGTGGCCTGTTCTCCCGCTTTCAGAAAGGTGGTGCCGTCCTGGTATGCGAGTGGTCCGGTAAAGAGATTGAGCTTACCACTGCCCAATGCTTTCTGAAAATCGGCCAGGGCCGTTTTCGTTTCAACGGACATGGCCTTACCGGTCATAAAACCCACGGGGGAGGTGTCCGGGTTGTTGATAGCCTTCCAGTCCGGAGCAAGCCAGAGAAACTGCTGCTGCCACTTGCCACTCATTGCCTTGCCGATCATGTCGGAATAGCCGGGGATCCAGTTGAAATAGGGGACACCGAGACAGGCTTCAGGTGCAGAAGCACAGGCACCTTTGTAATCATAAGGGATGGCCCAGACTGTTTTGCCCTCCTTTCTTTTCTGTCCTGCCACGACCAGGGCCTCGGTTGTGTCAATACCGGAGAGAACCACGTCATAGCCGGAATCAATAAAATTATTGGTGACCAGAGTAGGGTCGGAGGTGACACCGGGAATATTGAACCAGAAGCCGATCCAGGAAACCTTGAATTTGAGGTCTGATGCCTTTTTCTTTCGCACCTGGGTCCAGGCATAGCGGGCTCCGAGGTAGGCTGCAGCGGTCAGGCGCCTTGTTTCCGCATTGATAAGGGGACCAAGATAGCCGATTTTCCCGGTTTGTGAAGTCATGGCCGCCACGAATCCTGCCATCATTTTTCCGTAGGTCATCCGTCCCATCAGGTTGCTGAGGTTGGGGGTCGCCTTGCCCGTCAGCACATCATCACCGGAGACATGGATGAAGTTGATTTCCGGGTGCATGATTGCCGCTTCACGCATGCCGTCTTTCATGTCGTCGGAATTGCCTATGATCAGTTTTGCTCCCTTGGAAACAAGATCGTCAACCAGCATGGGGATAGTAATGCCGGGACGGTCAACGGGATTGACCTTGTCGATATAAATCATCCTGGCGTTCGGCAGCTTTTTTTCCAGTTCCCTGCCGGCCTCGAAATGGGCCTGGCTCCAGCCGTGATCATTGGCAGGACCGACCAGCAGAAGACCGAAGGGATAGGACTGGGAGGCAAATCCACTGGTGAGGGGTAACAGCAGGAAACAGACAATTGCCAGTGCCTGTGACAGGATGGTGACACGCTTCATGTTTTGCTCCTTTTTTTAATGGAAGAAAATAAATCTTGATCTGAATCAGTAACTAGTTGCGATTATTAAATTAATATGTTGTAAATGCCGCTAAAATATTTAACATGGCCGGTGCGGAAAATCACCTGCGAACGTTCACGGATTCAGGTCTGAAAGACAAACAGGACGACTTGAAAATTATCCGAAACTGAATCATAAACAAAAAATAACGACAGATAAATTTTTTTTTGATATCTGGCGGATATTTTCTTTGCTGATTATCCATGAAATTAAGCCGAATTGGAAATACACCTGATATAACAGGAACATCCCCAGTCTCATAACTTGCAGGTTGAGTTTTGTGCATAATTATTATTTTTTTATACAGCCATAATTCTGCCCTGCAGAAAATGAGAAAATATTATTTATTTTTGAATCAGTATGTTAAGGGTACCTTGAAAAAATAGAAATTTTGTTCGAGTTTAAGGAACAGAGGGATCACTGGATTGATTATTCAGGAGCTTATCAGAGAATGGGCTTTTCCCCCGGGGTTATGTTATTGTGAAAGAATAATTCTTGTAATATCATATGGATAAACAGATTGTTTTTCCGCAATGGTAGGGTTCGGGACAAAATGGTTAAGCAATTACACTTCAGAGCTTATAAAATCACAGAGTTGCTACTCCTGTGACCAATTACAAATACCTTTTGGGTTGTTACGGAAAAAGCATAATGAGCGAAATTGTACTGATAAATATCACGGGCAGGGACAGGAAGGGACTGGATGCAAAATTCACAACCATTCTGGCAGAATATGATGTCAGTGTTCTTGATATCGGCCAGGCGGTTATCCATGAACATATCTCTTTGGGTATTCTGGTGGAAATCCCGGTAAAGGAAAATTTTGCAGCTCTATACAAAGATATTCTCTATGCGGGCCATAAAATGGATCTCTCCATTGATATCAAACCGGTGGAGGGGGACGAGTATGAAAAATGGGTTGAGGAGCGCGGCAAGGAGAGGCGGATCATTACCCTGCTTGGAAAAAAACTGACGGCAAAGCAGATTGCCGGAGTGGCTACCGTTATTTATGAAAATAATCTTAATATTGACTCCATAACCCGGCTTTCAGGCAGGATTTCCCTGGTCAGACCCCAGAACAAGCTTCGGGCCAGCATTCAAATGGCTGTTAGCGGAAAACCTAATAATATTAAAGAGATGCGTGCTAGGTTTATGCAGATATCCCAGGATCATGGTATCGATATTTCTTTTCATATGGAAAATATTTACAGTGGCAATCGACGGCTTGTCGTTTTTGACATGGACTCAACACTGATCCAGGCCGAGGTTATTGATGAGCTGGCAATTCTCGCAGGAGTGGGGGACGAAGTAACAGCGATCACCGAATCCGCCATGCAGGGGGAGATCGATTTCCAGGAAAGTTTCAGAAAACGTGTTGCCCTGCTCAAGGGGCTCAAGGAATCTGAACTGGAGGGACTGGCCGCGGACCTGCCGCTTTCAGAAGGTGCTGAACTGGTCTGCAGAACCTTAAAAGGGCTTGGGTATAAACTCGCTATACTTTCCGGTGGTTTTACTTTTGTCGGCGAATACTTAAAGGAAAAACTGGGTTTTGACTATCTTTATGCCAATGAGCTTGATGTCTGTGATGGTGAGGTTACGGGTAAGGTTCAAGGAGAAATTATAGACGGTCGGAAAAAGGCGCTGTTGCTCAAGGAAATCGCTGAGCGGGAAAATATTACTCTGGAGCAGACAATTGCCGTGGGTGATGGGGCGAATGACCTGCCCATGATCAGCAGTGCCGGGCTGGGAGTGGCTTTTCATGCCAAGCCCATTGTCAGGGAGCGGGCCGGAAATGCCATTTCGACGGTGGGGCTTGATGGACTTCTTTACCTGCTTGGCGTACATGAAAGGGAAATTGACCCGGATGCTGCACAGTATTTGTAAAATGAATATAACGTAATTACTCACAGGTGCCTCACTTTTCACGGGCTCTTTTGCCCGTATAGGCGGGCTATAGTGAAAAAAGAACCTGCAAAAATCTATGGCACCTCTGGACTGTTACCGCATATGAATTACAATCTGGTTATTAGCGTGCCATATTGGAAAGAGCTGATTCGATTAAAGAACATCTTGATATTTTTTAAAAAAAATATTTGAAAAAAAATTCTCGAACACATACACTTTTTATTGAAAGAAAAGTATTCCTTATTCTTGACCCGATCGGTTGGGTAAGTTTCTGGTAATTGGTTGTGGTCTTTCTTGATTGCATTGTTCCGTCTGGGATAATTCAGGGGAGAACGAGGGA
>NZ_JBPLBA010000071.1:0-15801 GCF_054039375.1 Desulfomarina sp.
GCCTGCCCCCCGCCCGTTCATTCATGGCCTGCTCAACACCGGGCAGCACTGCATCAAGAAGGGCCTGTCCTTTTACCGCATCATTAACCATAATCAGGCCGTAGGATATGGGGTTGAGAGTGGGCAGGGAAATTATCAGGGTGAGCCCGTTGCCAGTGATGGATTTCAGGATGTTTTTTTTCGTCAGAACTGATCCATTGGAAACCACGGAAACTTCGGGGGGCGGGATGGAGGGAGCCTGCCAGCTTCGTATCATCTCTCCAAACAGTGTCATCCGGTCATTGAATTCCGGGTGGAGGGTTGGTTCACCGTCGCCGGCATTGGCGAGATAACGGATGTGAATTCCCTGCTGCACTGCTTCCTCGATACGGTCGATAAGTTTCCGGGTGACCGAGAGAGGCTGGAATTCCCTGGGACCTGAATAATCAGGTTTCTTTATGCCGCATAGTCTGCAGTGATAATTGCAGATACCGTGGACAAGACTGTTGTTTATGGAAAGTGGACGCTGGCTGTTCATGGAGAACAGTATTCCACATTGTGTCACAAAATGCGAAGAAAATCCTGACAAATTCTGCCGAACCGCCTGCACGGGCTGTACGGTTGGTCCGGCAGAGGAAAAAGGTTCTCAGCCAAGAGATTTGAATGCTTTGGTGCTGGCGCCGCAGATGGGGCATTTCCAGTCTTCGGGAAGATCCTGAAACCGGGTGCCTTTGGGGATTTTTCCTTTTCTGTCACCTTTATCCGGATTGTAGATATATCCACAATTTACTGTCTGGCACTGGTACATCTCTTTTGGTTCAGCCATTTTCTGCTCCTCTGAAAATAATGATTATGTGAAAAACTCATTTTAATACATGAGAATTATTCCTATATACTAAAAAATTGAAGAAATAACAGTAAATTTTTCTTGATTACTCATGAAACTCAGTCTGGTTGGGTTTAATGAGTAATCCTGAATCCGTCAGCGTCCAATGGTGAGCGCGGATTATTTAGTGATTAATCTGTCGGGCAGTGTAATTCCCTGTTCACGGTAGAAGCGTGCGGCACCGGGATGGAGGGGAAAGGGTAATCCCTTCACCGCCTTTCTGATATCCATGTCCATTGTTGCCGGATGAATATTGCTGAGAAATTTCAGGTTTTTATAGATGATTTTTACAATCCGGTAAACCGCGTCATCATCTACATCAGATCTCACAGCCAGGAAATTCGGCTGGGAAATGGTGCGGATTTCATAATCCTGGCCGGGATAAGTATTTGCCGGGATAATGTAGTGGCTCCACAGGTTGTACCCCCTGTTGACTGCCCTCAGCTGCTCGTCGGTGAAGTTGAGGATGGTGACATCCTTTCCCAGGGCGGCGAAGGCTCTGGTGATGGCACCTACGGGGAGACCGGCCGGGATATTCATCCCCTGGATTGTCCCGTTCTGCAGGCTTTCTGCGCTTTCTCCATACCCGAGGTTGACCAGGACAAAATCATGCTCCGGTTGAAAGCCCAGGCGGCGGAGAATATGCCGGCCTGACCCTTCCGTGCCAGAATTTTTTCTGCCGATTGAGAACCGTTTTCCTTTCAGCATGTTCAGATCTGCTGCCGTCCCAGTCCGGACAAGATCGGATTGAATGGCGAAATGCTCCACATTCTGCCAGAGCATGGTGATGGAGCGCAGGTGTTTCTGGGGACCGATTGCCCGCAATTCTCCACTGCCGTTCCATGCCCAGGCTCCGTACAGTCCCTGGAGAATGGCAAACTGGGCCTCGTTTTCCCGCAGGAGCTTGAGATTCTCTCCGGAGCCGGCAGAACTGATGGCGGAAAGGGAAATTTTATACTTTGGCTCAAGTTTGACCTTGGTCAGGGTCGCCAGGGCAATACCGACCGGGTAATACGTTCCGCCCGTGGTGGCCGTGGTCAGAATATAGTCGCGGTTTTTTCGGAGTGGAGGGAGTGGTTCTGCCGGGGACGGGGTTGAAGCCGAAAGAGAAAAGAGAAACAGGAGCAGAAATATTGTCGTGAAAGGATAAAAATATCTGTTTTTCATGGTGAATTTTATTTGTCCGGATTCAGGTAGTCTTTTCTGGCAAGGCCATGGTTCTGCATTTTCTGGTTCAATGTTCGGCGGGGCAGGGCCAGTTCTTCCAGCACGGCCGAGATATTCCCCCGATGTCTGCGCAGGGCCTGATCAATGACACATTTTTCAAAATTTGCCGCCTGTTCCGCCAGGGAGGTATCTGTTGTGCCGATGCCTGTCCCTGTATGCTGAAGAATATGGGCTATCCGCTCTTCCGGGGGCAGGGAGGAGAGGATGTACCGTTCGGCAATATTTTTCAGCTCCCTGACGTTTCCCGGCCATGGATAGGCCATCAGCATGGCGATGGCGTTACCGGTGAGCTGGGGCAGTTCTCTGTTGTATTTTTCCGAGCTTCGCAGGAGAAAATAGTCAAAGAGCAGCAGAATGTCCCCCGGTCGTTTTCGCAGGGGTGGAATATTGATTTCAGCGACGTTAAGGCGATAATAAAGATCTTCCCGGAACCGGCCTTCAGAACATGCCTTGCGCGGGTCGCAGTTTGTGGCGCTGATAATGCGGATATCTATGGGGATGGGGGTGTTGGCGCCCAGTCGTTCAATTTCTCTTTCCTGGAGAACACGCAGAACCTTGACCTGGAGGTTCAATGGCATGGAGTTGACTTCATCAAGAAAAAGAGTGCCCCCGTCGGCATGCTCAAATTTGCCGATGCGTCTGGCCGTGGCCCCGGTGAACGCACCGGCTTCATGGCCGAACAGCTCGCTTTCAAAGAGTGTTTCCGGGATTGCGCCACAGTTGATCGCAACGAATCTGCCATTTCTTCTGTCACTGACTTCATGGAGACAGCGGGCCACAACCTCCTTGCCGCAGCCGGTTTCTCCAATGAGAAAGACACTGGCGTCGGTGGGGCCCAGGTCCCGGATTTCCTGGTGGAGAAATTGAATGGCATCACTTGTGCCCAGCAGCCTGTTTTCAATTTTATCCGAGTTTTCCAGGTACTGTCTGAGCTTTCGATTCTCAAGGATCAGTTTTCTTTTTTCTCCGGCCCGCCGGACCGTTTCCAGCAGCATCTCCGGTTCAAACGGCTTTTCGATAAAATCATACGCCCCGTCACGCATGGCGGAAACGGCCATGGGAATATCTCCATGGGCAGTTACCAGGACAATGGGGATCTCCCGGTCCAGCTCCAGGGTCTTCTGCATCAGTTCCATGCCGTCCATGTCCGGCATGCGGATGTCGGTGACAAGGACACCATCAAAATCCATGTCAAGGACTTCCAGGACCTTCCTGGCCGAGGAAAAAGTTTCTACCCGGTAGTCCGCGAGGGTCAGCCACTGGGAGACGGCAACACGCATGCTCTCTTCATCATCAACGATATAAACACTTCCTTTGCCTGTCATATGTTTTCCTGTGATCTTTACTGTTTTTCCGGATTCGAGACGGGTTCAGGTTTCGGCCCGGGGGAGACGAATGGTGAAACACGCACCGCCCTCCGCAACATTTTCGGCAGAAATTGAACCTCCCATGTCCTGTATAATTCCATAGGTGATGGAGAGGCCGAGTCCCAGGCCGTCGCCGATGTCCTTGGTCGTGAAAAACGGTTCAAAAAGTGAATCCATTGCCTCTCCCGCAATCCCTGTACCGCTGTCGGTGACGGTAAGAATAACGGTGTCGTCTGCAATGAACAGTCTTACACGCATCACCTTTTGTGTGGATTTCCGCATGGCGTGAAGGCTGTTGCTCAAGAGATTGTTCATCACCTGTTCAAGGTGCAGACTGTCTCCGCGCACCAGTGCCTGGCCTTTTTTAATGAGTTCAGTGTCTACCGTAACATGTCCCGCTTCAATCAGGGGAGCGGAAAAAAGGAGTACCTTGTCAACGATCTTTGCCAGATCAACAACGTGATGGCCGCTTTTGCTTTTTCTCGCGAAGATTTTCAGCTGGCCGGTAATACAGGCCATTCGTTCCGTCAACCCGGTTATGAAGTCCAGATTTTCCCGAACCTGTTCTAGCTGGTTGCGTTCAGACAAGATCCTGCAGCTTGCCGCGAAGGTACGAATGGCGGTGACCGGCTGGTTCAGTTCATGGGCAACAGCCGCAGACATTCGGCCCAGTGCAGCCAGTTTTCCTGCCTGGATCAGTTCCTTCTGGGTTTTCCTGAGATTGTCTTCCGTCTCTTTATGCTCCTCAATCTCCCGCAGGAGCCGTTCGTTTATTTCTTCGATAATCCGGCTTTTCCTGGCCTCTTCCCTGGAGCGCAATTTAAGACGGCGTTCCCGGAAAAAAAGAAAGGTCAGGAGGATAAACCCGGTAATCACGGCGGTTACGGTTCGGGCGAGCTGGACATCGTTTTTGACTCCCCGGAGATCCGTAAGGTAATGGATGCGCCAGCCGTATTCAGGCAGTTGCAGGGACTGTTCCAGATACTGTTTGCCTTCCAGGAGAAGGATATTCCCGCCTTTGGTGCTCTGTCTTTCCATTTTCAGGGTGACAAGCGGGAATCCCTGGTACTGGATTTCGCGCAGCCGTCCGGCAGTGTGGGGCGGAAGAGGTCTGAGGGATTTATATTTCCAGTCCGGGTTGCTGCTGAGAAAGAGAATGCCGTAGGCATCGCTTACAATTACAGCCTCACCGCTTTTTTTCCAGATCTGCTGAATGGTTTCAAGGTTGACCTTGACCACAACCACGCCGAGGAAAATTCCCTCTTCCAGAACGGGATAGGAAATAAAAAAACCGGGTTTTCCTGTGCGGGAACCGATGGCGTAGTATCCTCCGGAAAGCCCTTTCGCGGCAGCCTTGAAATAGGGCCGGTAGCTGAAATTGAAGCCACTGAGATCGTGGTCTGTTCTCCAGTTACTGGTTGCCACCGTTGTTCCACCCCTGTCCAGAATGAAAATCATGGTGGATGATACGGCGGCAAAATCTTCCAGGTGGGGATTGATTCGTATCGCGTCAAATTCCAGGTTCAGCAGACCATGGATCCGTCTGTCTCTTGCAAGGACATAGGGAAGATGACGAAACTGCTCCAGGTTTGCCCTCAGAGACTGGGCATAGAGATTGATCCGGGAGGATCCGGTTTCCCTGATTCGGGACATACTGCGGTCTTTGGTGAAAACACCCACCTGCAGGAGCAGCAGGCCGACAGCAGCCAGGGTTGCGGCAATGATAAAAACCGTCTGTCTTGACTTTTTTGAGGGCGAATTCTTGCTTTTCACCTGGACCTGTGACGGCTTCGAGACTGTTTTTCTGTTAACATATTGGAATACTGATTTTCACCTAAATAATTTAGGTTTTATCAGTTCTTTTTGATTTCCTTATCCGTGGCGGTTTCGAAGAACACAGCGGACAAGATCGGAAAATGTTTTTCAGGCTGGCAGTTTATTGACAAAAAGGAGGGAAGGTCAAGGAAAAAATAATTGTTTTGTTTTTTCCCGGTAACCTGATAATAATAGGATCATTATTCGTCGAGATAGGGAATAGTTACTGTAGAACCGGAGTCCCCGGCTTGACTGTTCCCGACTTTTTCTGGCATACTTGGAGGGAGAGAGGATTTCTGCGGGCGATATATTTGTTTTTTGTAATTACTCACAGGTACTCCAGCTTTTCACGGTCTCTTTTTCCTGTATCGGCAGGCTATGGCGTGTACATGCACCTGTGAGCAATTACGTTTATATATGTGTATGTGGTGCTTGCGAGCAGTTACGTATTTTATGATTGTCTGTTGAATGAAGTAACAGGTTTTCTGGGAGGTAATTTCTTTTGGGTGATGAAGAGAAAAAGAGGCGGATCCTTATCATGGATGATGAGGAGATGGTGGGTGAAATCGCTATTCATCTGTTTAAATATATTGGTTATGACGCTGTCCATGTGAAGGATGGAGAGGAAGCTGTCAGGAAATATGTTGAACAGCAGAACCAGGGAGAAGGGTTTGATTTCGTGATCATGGATCTTTCGATTCCTGGAGGAATGGGTGGCAAGGAAGCCGTTGGTGAAATCCTTGCCATTGACCGGCACGCGAAGGTACTGGTTTCCAGTGGTTACTCGACTGATCCTGTCATGATGAACTTTGATGAATATGGCTTTGTCGGTGCTGTTCCCAAACCTTTTGATCTGATGACAATCCGAAAAACCTTTGAATCTCTGTCACAATAATAATTTCTGATTAGCCATGAAACTCAGCCGGATTGGGGATATGTCTGCTTTATCAGGTTGAGTTTTGCACGCACATAGATTATTTTTTCATCAGGTCGAAAAAACAGCCTGACACGATGTGTTTTATCACTGCCCTGCGTTGTTTCAGGCGGAACCGATCACCTAATGAAACCAATTTATTTTGCCACCTGTGTTACCTTCTGCTCCCTGTACGCAGCCCAGCCCATTCAACCCGTGTTCCAGGCGGAGTTTCAACTCAGCAGTTTTCAGGCTATTCTTTTTACCACCCTGATGATGGCGCCACTCGGTTTTGCGCCTCTTTTTTACGGCTACCTGCTTGAATCCTGGTCGGCAAAGATGATGGTCAGGTGGGCGCTCACGGTTCTCGGTCTTCTTGAACTGCTTTTTGCCTGTATTGACAGTTATCTGCTTCTTCTGGTTATCCGTTGTGTTCAGGGGCTCATTATTCCAGCAATCCTCACTTCATTAATGAGCTATATTTCCTATTCGTCCACTGTGGAAAAGGTTCAACACGCTATCGCGACCTATATCGCCGCCACGATTGCCGGGGGATTCCTGGGTCGTTTTCTTTCGGCTTTTTTCACCGATCTTTTCGGCTGGAGGTTTTTCTTTTTCCTGCTGGGCCTGCTTCTGTTGCTGACCGCCTGTTTTCTTGGCGGGATGACCAGGGATGTGAAGATGAAATACGCACGACCGGAATTTTCAGAAATAGTCGGCCTGCTCCGGACCGGACATTTTCTCTGGTTATACCTGGCAATTTTCTGCCTCTTTTTTGTCTTCGCCGCCCTGATGAATTTTATGCCCTTTCAACTGAAACAGATGAGCCCGGCTTCCGGAGAGGCGGGCATTGGTCTGCTTTATCTCGGGTACGCAATGGGCATTGTTGTTTCTTTGAACAGTAAGCCGATAATCCGTCTTTTCAGGAATGAGACCACCGCGATTCGTGCCGGTATTTTCATCTTTTTTCTGGGGACAGTAACCTTCATGGTGGAAGAGTACCTAATCATGTTCCTGGGGATGTTTATTTTCTGCACCGGTCTTTTCATGGCCCATTCTCTTCTCTCGGGCTCTGTCAATAAGCTGGCAGAAGAGAACAAGGCCATTGCCAACGGACTCTATATATCATTTTATTACACGGGGGGAACTCTTGGCTCCGTGCTGCCCGGTGCTGTTTTCGTGCAGTTCGGCTGGCGGATGTTTCTTGTCTCCCTGCTGCTGATGCTCGGCTGTTCCCTCTATTTTATTCACCGCCTGAAAACAGCGTTATCCTGAATTATCGGGGAGTTCTAGCGGTTGTCGAAAACTTCTCTCACCTTGGCAGCAAGATCCCTTATGGTGAACGGTTTCTGGATAAAGGGAGTATTTTTATCAAGGATACCATGGTGGGCGATCACGTTGTCGGTGTATCCCGACATGTAGATAACCTTCAGGCCGGGAAAATCATCCCTCAGCCTGTTGAACAGTTCTTTTCCGTTCATCTCCGGCATGACAACATCAGTCAGCAGCAGATGCAGAGGTCCCTTGTATGCCTTCAGAACGACCAGGGCATCCTGGCCATTTTTTGCCACAAGCACGGAATACCCCTTACGTTTGAGGATGGACAGGGTGAGATTTCTTACCTGTTCGTTGTCTTCAACAAGAAGTATTATTTCTGTTCCGGTGAGATCTCCCGGCCGTTTCTGTTCAGGTCCCTGAAAAGTTTTCTCTTCCCGGCAGAGGGGGAGATATACTTTAAATGTTGTTCCCCTGCCCGGTTCACTGTACACCCAGATATTCCCCTTATGCTGCTTGACAATGCCGTAGACCGTGGCCAGTCCCAGGCCTGTGCCTTCCTCTCCCTTGGTGGAAAAAAACGGTTCAAAAATATGGGAGCATGTCTCACTGTCCATTCCGCACCCGGTATCACTGACCGCGAGCATCACATGGGGGCCGGGGGTGACTCCCTGGTGCAGTCTGGCATATTCCCTGTCCAGAACAGTTGTGCTGATTTCAATGGTGAGTGTCCCGCCGTCAACCATGGCGTCAGCACCATTTACAGCGAGGTTCATAATCATCTGTTCAATCTGACCCAGGTCAGCCATGACAGGGAAATGACCGGGAGCAAAAACAATTTCAATCCTGATGTTTTCCCTGATGGTCCGTCGAATCAGTTTTTCGACACCAAGTACAGCTTCCGCCAGGTTGAGCTGCCTGTACTCAAGGGTCTGTTTTCGACTGAACGCCAGAAGTTGGTGAACGAGATCTTTTGCCCTCATTCCGGCGTTGACGATTTCTTTGACAGAGTCTTGTCGACGTTCGCCCAGGTCTTTTTCTTCAAGCAGTATTTCTCCGTATCCGATTATCGGGGAGAGAAGATTGTTCAGATCATGAGCCACACCCCCGGCGAGCCGGCCGATTGACTCAAGTTTCTGTATCTGATGAAACTGTTCTTCCAGGCGGGCTTTTTCCTTTTCTGACTGTTTCTGTTTCGTGATATCCTGACTCACAGAGATGATGACCTGTTCACTCCTCAGGTTAAGATGCAGGGATTCCGCGGAAAAAAGAGTATCAATAATTGCCCCGGACCTGGTTTTTCTCTGCACCTCAATATTTTTTACCTGGCCGGTTTTCCGTATTTTTTCGACTATTTTTCGACGGTCGTCGGGGTTGACCCAGGTGCCGATTTCCTGGGAGGTTCTGCCGATGACTTCTTCAGGTGAAGAGTATCCCATTGTTTTAAGGAATGTATCGTTTACTTCAATGTATCTGCCGGTTTCAAGAGAACTCAGGACCACCCACACCGGTGCTGCCTGGAAGGTTTTTTCGTATTTTTCCAGTGACAGGTGGAGCAGGCTCTCCGTCTGTTTACGGTCGGTGATATCCAGGGCGGTAAATGTTATTCCTTTCGAGAAATTGTCGCTGTCAATTGGTGTTGAGCTCAAAAGAACATCGATAATTTTCCCGTCTTTTCTCTTCCAGCGGGTTTCCACAGTGCCTGTGCCGTACTTCCTGAGCATCTTATATTTTGTTCTGCCGACATAATCAAAATCTTCTTTGTGGGGATAAAGAATCAACGCGCTTTGGCCGATAAGTTCTTCCCTGGTGTATCCCGTCATAGCGCAGATTTTTTCATTTACCTTCTGAATGATGCGGTCGATGACGACACCGATTCCGGTAGGTGCCGACCTGAATATGCTCTGGAGGTACTGTTCATTTTTAACAAGGGCTTTTCGTATACCGTATTCTTCTGTCACATCCCTGAAGACGAGAACAACCCCGCTTATCTCTTTCTTCATGGTGTATATTGGTGCGGCAGAATCGGAAATCTGGTACCTGGTACCGTCTTTTGCCAGGAGCATGGTATGATTGGCAAGGCCCTCGATTTTCCCTGTCTGCAGTACTTTGAATACAGGGTTGGACGCGTCTTTTCCTGTTCTGGTATTCTTTATCCTGAAGATTTCCGTCAGGGGTTTCCCGGCGGCCTGTGAAAATGCCCATCCTGTCAATCGTTCGGCCACCGGATTCATGCGTGTGATGTTACCCTCGGTGTCGGTAACAATCACGCCGTCACCAATGGAATTGATGGTGGTTCTCAGGTGCTCTTCCTTTTCTTTGAGAGAAACCAGGCTGTTCTGGTGCTGACGTTCCTTTTGCCGCAATGCCGCAGCCATGCAGGCACCAAAAATAATTATTGCTGCCATGAGGAAATACTGCACATATTTGAGAACCAGTATTTTGCCGCTCAATTCTTTTTCAAGAGATGTTTCAATACTGTCGGTATAAGAAAGGAATTTGTCAAACGTGGAATGAAAGGCGATATTCCCGGTCTGAGCAGCAGGCAAAGCAGAATAATTTTGTTTTCTGGCCAGCAGTCTTTTCTTGAAAAAGGTTATTTTCTCGATAAGTTGTTCAAGTTCTTTCAGGGTGGACGTGTTTTTCAGCGAAATAATCTTAAATTTCGGTCCGTATTCATTGTTCAGAATATTGCCGGCATATTTCTCCGCACGTGCCAGGTGATTCCAGACCGCTTCTAAAGTGACAGATCTGTCCCCGCTGACATGCTCCTCGAACTGGAGGTGGGTCATGGCGATTTCGAACTTTATTTTCTGGACTGTGTTGATCAACGGAGTGTAACATTCAGTTACACTCCGCATCATAAATGATGAATAGAGCATAACGAAGACGATTGCTGCAGTGAGCAGTGTTATGCGAAAGCCGGTCGAGTTTTTCGATAACATGGATAACGGTGAGTGTGATAAAGCAGGCATACCCCAATCCGGCAGAGTTTCATGGGTAATCAGAAAATAAAAAATGCTTTTTGTTTTATCTCAATATCTATTAGATCTTCCAGACGAAATTGTTCCTTCTCTTTTTGAGCTCACCTTGAGTGACTATCTATTTTTTATCGTCTGTTGCCGGTTCGTTTGGTACAGCCATGCTGGTTTATGTGGAAGTTGTTACTCCAATAGGTTTTTATAAATAACGAAACTTTCAGGAATGAGATAGTAAATTGTACACCAGAAGATTTGGATTGTGTAGGAAGAAATCACAGAAAATACACAATTAACATGTTGGGAGAAAAAAGGGCTGGAATGAAGGCAAACGTGGGAATCGATAAAGCAGTCTGTACCGGGTGTGGCACCTGTATTACTGTCTGTCCCCACGACGCTCTTGAACTGAAGGGGAAAAACGCTGTTTTTATGGCTGAATCCTGTTTTGGCTGCTGCCATTGCCGGTCTGTCTGTCCTGTTGATGCCGTTCAGGTTTTCATGGCGAACAGCGGAAAAGAGCTTCTCCCCGTATCTCTGATGGGAAACGTAGCTTTTCCCGGCGGATCAGGAGTTGAAACAATGCTGAATCTCATGGCCTCAAGGCGATCCTGTCGCAACTACAGGGAAGATGCTGTTTCCCTGGAGATTCTGGAAAGTCTGGCAGAGATCGGCACAACGGCTCCATCCGGGACAAACAGTCAGGCCTGGGTCTTTCACATCTTCCCTGAAAGAGAAGATGTGTTGTTTCTGGCCGGACTTACCGCCGATTATTACACAAAATTAAACCGTCAGGCGCGTAATCCCATGCTGCGGCAGCTTGTGAAAATGTTTGGTTCGGATGAGCTGGGCAGTTATTATCGTAACTATCATGACTCTGTTGAAGAGGCCCTGCGGGCCTGGAGGGAGGAGGGACGTGACCGGCTCTTTCATGGAGCTGCAGCCGCGATACTTGTAACGGTGGAAGAAAATGCAGGTTGTCCTGTCGAGGACGGCTTGCTCGCAACGCAGAATATTCTTCTGGCTGCCCATGGCATGGGGCTCGGCAGTTGCCTTATTGGGTTTGTGGTTGAAGCCTTGCGAAGAAGCCCTGCCATGTGTCGGGAACTGGGTATCAGAGCAAATGAAAAGATCTGCAGCGTCATTGCCCTGGGCTATCCGGATGTGACGTTTATCAGGTCTGCAGGGCGGCGGAAGGTCGTGAAAAGAATATTTTGTCGGAGGGAACAGGTATGAGCAGTAAAACGGAGGCTGAAAGGCTGAGGGTGGTTCTTTTTTCCTTTGGCTATAAGTATGGTGTTCCACTCGATGTCAATGTTATCCTGGATGTTCGGTTTCTTCCCAATCCCTATTGGGTCGGGGAATTGCGTGCGGGGACCGGCCGTGAAAAGCATGTTGCCGCATATGTCCTTGAAAGCAGTGAAGGTGTGGAATTTCTGCATCACCTGCAACCCATGATAGGTTTTCTGGTTGAACAGTACCGGAAGAGCGGTAAAAAAAACCTGAGAATTGCCTTCGGATGCACAGGGGGGCGGCACCGTTCTGTTGCAATTGCAGAAAGCACAGCCGCCTTTCTGACAGATTTTTCAGTTGAACAGGTGATTTTTCACAGGGACATTGATCGGGACAGGGGATAGTGTAAATGTACTTTACATGTAATTACGATCACATACTGGGGAATTTCTCCCGGTTTTTTAAAACAGGTGGGTAATTTTTACCGGGCAGGAACAACATTCAGCTGTCTGTTTATTTTTCTTTTTAACTCAATATTAATAAAATCAATCTGTTGGATGATCTGTAATCTTCTGGCATGCTGGTTGCTTGTTATAATTGCAATAACGGATTGAAAGCGATGGAGTCCATCAATCAATGAAAAAGCAGTCAGAAAATAACAGGAGAAATAAAATGAAAAAGAAAATTGCAGCAGTTGTAATGGTCACAGGATTGATTATGGTTGGAACTGCAACAGTAAACTGGGCAAAAGGTGGCGGCGGTTACGGCCATCACGGACAGATGATGCAAAGTGGCATGATGTACCAGCAGCTGGACCCGGCTGTCCAGGAAAAGATCAGTAAATTTATGATTGATAATCAGGCGTTGAGGAAGGAGATGATGATGAAGCGAGCCGAAAAACAGGCCATGCTCCGGAGCTCTAACCCCGATGCGGCGGCTGTCGCAAGGATCACCGGCGAAATATTTGACCTGCGCACCACCATGAGAGAAAAGGCTCTTGCCGCTGGGATAGGTCAATACATGGGTCGCTTTGGCATGGGAAGAGGTATGGGGCCTGGAATGATGGGCCAGGGTGGAGCTTACTGCATGGGAGGAGGTCGTTTTCAGTAAGACTGAGTCCCTTTTATCCGGTCTCTCAAGGCACTTCAGGTTGATCCCGCACTAAACAGGGATCAGAATTTACCCCGATGCATTCTGTTCTGTCTGCGCCCTCAAGCAGGATGGAATAGCATTGGGGTTTTTTTATTTGTCCAGCTATTGACCTTCCCCCGAGAATAGGCTAGATGTCACATCACGGTCGATTGAATACTTTCTTGCTACTTATTTTTCCGGGAGGAATGAATTAATGAAAAAGATATCTGCCTTTGTTTCACTGTTCTTTTTCCTGCAGGTTTTCAGTGCAGGGGCTGTAACCATTTCCGTGAACCAGTTTGTGGAACATCCGGCTCTTGATGCCGTTCTCAAGGGGTTTCAGGATTACTTGAAAGAAAAGGGGGTTGATGTTGATTACAAGGTCCACAATGCCCAGGCCAACATGGGAACCGCCACTCAGATTGCCCAGCAGATGATTGGCGAAAAGGCCGATCTGCTGGTGGCTATTGCCACGCCTTCTGCCCAGGCCTGTGTCCAGGCACTGAACAAAGCCCCGAAGGCCATGAAGAGACCATTGCTTTTTACGGCGGTGACCGATCCTGTTGCTGCAGGTCTGGTGAAGGATCTTGATCATCCTCCGGCATTTATAACTGGTGTATCGGATCTGCTTCCTGTGGAGCAGCATATCAGGATGATTCTTGAGTATGCCGGCAATATCAAACGGCTGGGTCTTCTTTATAATGCCGGTGAAGCCAATTCAAAATCGACAATTGCTGCAGTCAGGAAACTGGCGAAAAAACTCGGGTTTGAGACTGTCGAAGCAACCGCATCCAAGACTGCGGATGTCTACCAGGCGGCAAAAAGCCTGGTCGGTCGTGTTGATGCAGTTTTTATTCCCACTGACAACACCATAATTTCCGCTCTTGAATCTGTACTGAAGGTCGGTGTGCAGAACAAACTGCCTATTTTTGCCGCCGATGTGGACTCTGTAAAACGGGGCGCGGTTGCGGCCATGGGATTTGATTATTATAAGCACGGCTACCAGACAGGAGCCGTTGCCGAACGTATTCTGAACGGTGAGAAGGCTGAAAATATTCCTGTGGCTTTCCAGAAAGAACTGCAGTTGCATATTAACGCAGCCTTTTCTGAAAAAATGGGTCTTACTCCACCTGCTGAGTTGTTGAAGAAGGCAGCCAAAGTGTACGATAAATAAAAGGCTTCCTATGACTGTTTATGCGGCCCTGGGTGCAGTCGAGCAGGGACTGGTCTACGGCATTATGGTGATTGGTGTCTATCTCACCTTTCGCATTCTTGATTTTCCCGATCTCACGGTGGATGGCAGTCTCCCTCTCGGGGCGGCCATTTCCGCCGTGGCGATTACCCATGGCATCAATCCCTATCTTTCCCTGTTTTTCGCCCTTTTCGGTGGTTTTTTGGCCGGAATGATCACGGCCGTTTTGAACACCAGGTTTAAAATACTTCATCTTCTGGCATCAATCCTCACCATGATTGCTCTTTACTCCGTCAACATACGGATAATGGGTGGGCCTAACGTCGCTCTTCTCGGGGTTGAGACCGTGTTTGATCCGGTTATCGCTGCCGGTATTCCTTCCCATTTCGCGGGACTGATAGTTTTTGGTTTTTTTGCCCTGATGGTTTTGCTGTTTATCGTCTGGTTTCTCTCCACGGAACTGGGACAGGCCATCCTCGCGGTCGGGGATAATCCGCAGATGATTCGCAGTCTCGGGGTGAATACCCATACGATTATTATCCTCGGAGTCGGGCTCTCAAATGGCCTGGTTGCCCTGAGCGGAGCCCTGGTCGCGCAGAATCAGGGGGCTGCTGACGTGGGAATGGGGATAGGGACCATTGTGGCGGGACTGGCCTCGGTTATTATTGGCGAGACTGTTTTTGGCTGCCGGACTATTGGCCGGGCTTTTACTGCGGCGCTTCTTGGTTCGGTGCTTTACAGGCTTGCCATTGCCCTGGCCCTTGGTCTTGAACTTGGTGGTTTTCGTTTTAATCCAAGTGATTTGAACCTGATAACGGCTGTGCTGGTCATTGGCGCCCTGATTGCGCCCAACCTTAAAAAGAGATTGATAGAGCGGTGATACGACTGGAAGGAATTGTAAAATACTTCCACAAGGGAAGTGTCAATGAAGTCTTTGCCCTGAACAATATCAGCCTGCGGATTGCTGAAGGGGATTTTGTAACAGTCATCGGTTCCAATGGTGCCGGAAAATCGACCCTGCTCAACTGCATCGCCGGAGGTTTTTTCCCGGATGAAGGGACTGTTTCCATCAACGGCCATGATGTTACCGGCTGGCCTGAACATAAACGTGCCCGGCTCATTTCCAGAGTATTTCAGGACCCTCTGCTCGGCACCTGTCCTTCTGCCACTATCGAGCAGAATATGGCCCTGGCGGCCCTGCGAGGGAAAAGACGGGGACTGGCAAAGGGGGTGAAGGCCAGGGACAGGGAGCGGTTCAGAGAAGAGCTGAAGCAGCTGGGGCTGGGGCTTGACGAGAGACTGCTTGATAAGGTCGGCCTGCTTTCCGGGGGCCAGAGGCAGGCGCTGACCATGTTGATGGCCACCATGCTGAGACCTGACGTGCTGCTCCTGGACGAGCATATTGCCGCGCTGGATCCGAAAACCGCTAACCAGATACTTTTATTGACTCAGGAAATCGTCAGCCAGCAGAAATTGACCAGCCTGATGATTACCCACAACATGAAGCATGCCATCAGTTTCGGTAACAGACTGATTATGCTGCACCAGGGAAAGATCCTGCTCGATCTGAAAGGTGAAGAGAAAAAGAATCTTACCGTAAAAGATCTTCTTGCAGAATTCTATAAAACCCAGGGGGAGGAGCTGGCCATGGACTCCCTGCTGCTCACCTGATCCGTTTTTCCGTAATTACTCACAGACTTCTGAGGTAGTCTGTCAACGTTAAAATCATTCGCTGAGAAAATTTATCCACAGTGTTTTAACCATGTTATCAACAGAGTTATCAACACCTAACGTGGGAAAATCGGGCT
>NZ_JBPLBA010000072.1:0-2146 GCF_054039375.1 Desulfomarina sp.
TTCAGGCCATCAACCCCCGAAAGACGACCAACCGTGGACATAGCATAGGCATGCAGAAAATCTCCGGCAAGAATAGCTGCTGAGACACCAAATCGGCGACAGACAGTTGGACATCCCCGGCGTGTATCTGAATCATCTATAATATCATCATGAAAGAGTGTTGCAGAATGCAGATACTCGAAAGCACATGCAAGCCTGTAGACCAATTCCTTGCTTCCACCGCATAATTTTGAGGACATGACCACAAGAAAAGGTCTTATACGCTTGCCGCCGTTAAAAAGTCCGTATTGAAGAACTTCGACCAGAAACGCATCAATGGTTGGCTGGAGTTCGGCAAGATCTGCCTTCATCCGACTTTCAATATGTTCGGATTCCTTTTTAATTACGTGAAGTATTTGTTCTTTTTTCATTCCCCTGTGACCAGTTACGTGGGCAGACTTGTAAAAAATTCGGAGAGCTCCCGCTCCGTCCTGACAACAGGTGCAGGTGGCATACTCCTGAGGAACAATCTCCCGTAACCCTTTTTATAAAGCCTCACATCCATGACGGCAATAACACCTCTGTCTGCAGAGGAACGCATTAATCGTCCCATCCCCTGCCTGAGAGCCAGGATTGCCCGAGGCACCTGGAACTCAAAAAATGGTTTCCCCTGTTTATCAAGAATATGCTTAATCCTTGCCTCAATTACCGGATCGGTCGGCACTTCGAAAGGCAACTTATCTATTATAACACAACTTAAAGATTCACCAACCACATCCACCCCCTCCCAGAAACTTGCAACAGCGAGCAGGACCGAGTGTGTCTCCTCACGAAAACGGGTAAGAAGACTCTGTCTGGAGGCTGTCCCCTGGACAAGCACTGGATAATCAAGACGCTCTTCCAGAAAAGAAGCTACTCTCTCCATACCCTTAAAGCTCGTAAAGAGTACCAGTCCTCTCCCCTCGCTGATTCTCAGTATATCGAGAATTCGACTGCACAGCATCTGTCCGTAATCCGCCGCAGACGGTTCCGGAAAAGAATTATCGGGAACATAGATCAAAGCCCTTTTTTTATAGTCAAACGGTGAATGGAATTGCAGACATTCAACTTCATCACCCAATCCAAGCCTGTCACGAAAATATGAAAAACTTCCTCCTGAAGAAAGGGTTGCTGACGTCAGAATACAGGATGACACCTGCGGATACAGGTATTCGTTCAGCTCTTTTGCCACCTCGACCGGCGTCGCGGACAGAACAACAGAACGATCCCTTCTCTCATACCAGTGAACATAATCATTTTCAAGGAAATGAAGCCCTACTTCCTGCACACTTTTTACCAGTTCCCTGCCACGCCGCTCCAGAGATTTCCAGTATTCTCCATGCTCACCATATTTACCAGTTATATCATTCAGACTTTCCAGCCCTCTTGACAACAGATTGACTTCATCCCGCCACACATTCTCAGTGAGATCCGCAATGAGTTCTTTTAAATAGAATCTGCCGGTTTTAACAGGAAAAAGAGATGTAAAAAACCTGACCCGCTCTTTTACTCCCGTTACCACCTGAACAACTTCCCGACAGCCTTCCTGCGGAAGGTCTTTTTCTGCCATTTTTTCAATATCATTCAGCAGGGCAATAATCTGATATTGGCTGAAACTTTTACCAAAAAATGTAGTCGCAACATTTTCAAGATGATGAGCTTCATCGAAAATTACGGATTCATACCTGGGTAACACTTCACCATACCCTCCTTTTCGAAGGGCCAGATCGGAAAAAAACAGATGGTGATTAACAATAAGGAGATTCACAGAACCAGCTTGTTTGCGCAGGCTCGAAATAAAACAATCTGTAAATTCAGGACAACCTCCCCCGAGACACTGGTCGGAATGTATGGAAATTTTCCTCCAGAAATTTGAATCTTCACCAAGCCAGTCCAGCTCTGCCCTGTCCCCGGTCACGGTAGAGGCAAGCCAGTCTTCAATCCGTTCAACATAAGGATTATCCACAAGAGAAAGCTGCGGATCACTCCGATATTGATACCAGCGATACAGACAGAGATAATTTGAACGACCTTTTATGCATAGTGCGGAGACCCGACGCCCTGTTATTTTTTCCACAAGGGGAATCTCTTTTTTCAATATCTGATCCTGGAGGTTCAGGGTAGCTGT
>NZ_JBPLBA010000073.1:0-13618 GCF_054039375.1 Desulfomarina sp.
GAAGAAGTGGCATCTCCAATGCCATGGATATATTGACGATTTTCGCCAACTCATCATCAAGAATATATTTCACCGCTCCATCAAATTGCTTCGTTGCCATAAACAGCCTCTTTATAAAATATCTAATTACCCAGAAAGCTCAGTCTGACACTTGTGTGCCTGGGGATGCACCTTTTATCAGGTGTTTTTCAAATAAAAAAAACTCATTTTACTGATTTAAAGAAATCTGAACTGACATTTTTCCTTCAAACTCCTTGTCCATTGAGATTTCCTGTATTTTTTGACCACAGGTTCACCTGATAAAACAGGCGTATCTCAAATCCGGCTGATTTCCATGAATCACAAGGATATCATTTTATTTCCTTGCCCAAAAGTAAGAAAAACTGTTTTTTTTATAAAAACATGGTTATCTTAAAAGATACTGCCACTCACCTGGTGTCCCATCAGCCTGCCAACTGCCATCCACAACCACACTGTGGTTACAAATATCCCGAAAATCACTCTTCAAAATTTTTCACGTAACCTCCAAGTATTATTGATAATACAATTTTACATCAATTTTTCATATTTCCAGAGCAAGAAAAACCCCACCCAACTGTTTTAAAATTCAAACTTTATCTTGCAACATGGACTGTTCCAGAAAAGATTCATCTAACACAACAACATCACATCGAAATGTTGCAGCAATCTCTAGGGATTGACATTTAATTTTGGTGATTGTAAAGTCCTCCCTGCTAAGCACATAACCTATCCCGTAATATCTGACCGTACAGAAAACAGCTCTTTTTCCGTACAGAAAACAAACTCTGTTTGATCACGGATGTGAAGGTCTGATATTGACTGCATACCTGTTTAAGACAGGTCATCAGCGTTGAAGGCGGAGAGAATATGGCGTTTTTCAACTCATCTGATTCTACCCCTTTTTTCAAAGGGAGTTCTCCGCCCGCAATTCAGCATTCCCTTTTTGAGTTAGTTTTTTTTCAGATAAACCGATATGGCCGGACTCTACCGCTCGGCGACAAAAAAATTATGAAAATCCAAACTGCGGCGGCACAACCCTCAGTCGCGGATTTTCAGATAAAGGCCTGGCAGGACCAAAAGACTCACCCGCTTACTCCATTTAAATGTAACATGTTAATGAAAACCGGACTGCGGCAAAACGACCTTCTGCGCTGTGGGTTTTCAGGCAAGAAAGATCATTGTGCCAAAAGGCTTCGTTGTACAACAATCTATAGTATTTTCTGAATATTGCCTGTTACTGAAGCTGCATTCGGTAAGAGATGAATCGTATGATTCAACTGAAACGGTGACAGTTTTTCACTGTAATAAAATAAAAACCCAGCTCCGACATGATCACCTGTTGAGTTGGGAAGTTTCACGTCTTCCATATAAGAGTGCCTTGAAAAATTAGATTTTTCGTTCGAGGCCAAGGAACAGGAAAATTGAAAAACTACACCATATTAGTCATGTGCGATTATTTTCCTGCAACGTAGAGATCGGACGAAAAGACATTTTTTGAAGGTAACCATAAAAAGAAGGAGGGAAATACCCCAGGAATGCGTTCGCATTCAACACAGCATCGGGATACCATTGAACAGACAATCACCTTGGTCAGTGGTATGAATTTGGATAGAAACAAAGGAATAATATCAATGTCTGAAAGCACCATTACAATCAAAGGAAAGAAGAAAAGCTCCTTTATTGACAAGGTCAAGGAGATTCTTCCGGAAGAAGGCAACCTGAACCTGTGCCTGACTTGCGGCGCATGTGCTTCGGGATGCCCGGCAACGGGTCTTGAAAATATGGATCCGAGAAAATTTCTTCGGATGTGTGCCATGGGAATGGATGAAGAAGCCGTCAAATCCCCATGGGTCTGGATGTGTACCATGTGCCAGCGGTGCATTTACGTCTGTCCCATGAAAATCGACATCCCCCAACTCATATTCAATGCCAGGGCACAATGGCCCAGGGATGAACGCCCCAAAGGTATCAGGGACTCCTGCGATATGGCCCTGAGAAATGAGTCCAACAGTGCAATGGGAACTGCACCGGACGACTTTATTTTTGTAGTGGAAGATGTTCTTGAGGAATACAAGGAAGCCCAGCCGGAATTCAAGGATATGGTTGCCCCCATAGACAAACCTGATTCCTTCTTCTTTCTCAACCAGAACTCCAGGGAACCGGTGACAGAACCGGATGAAATGGTTCCACTCTGGAAAATACTGCATCTTGCCGGTGTGGACTGGACTTACGGCAGTAAGGGCTGGGCTGCAGAGAATTACTGCATGTTCCTGGCTGACGACCAGTGCTGGGAGAGGGTCACCCGGGTATCGGCCAGACAGGCCGATGAGCTTGGCTGCAAGGTGTTCCTTAACACGGAATGAGGACACATAACCTTCTCAGTCCGGTCCGGACTGAAAAAATTCGGAATTGAGCATAAGTTTGAAGTTGCCTCAATTTATACGTATTACGCTAAGTGGATCCGTGAAGGAAGACTCAAGGTCAGTTCCGATTGGAACAAGGACCGAAAAATCAAATTCACCATTCAGGACCCCTGCCAGATCATAAGAAAAGGTGAAGGCGATGTGGTCGCTGACGATCTGCGTTTTGTCATTGAATCAGTTGTCGGCAAAGAAAATGTCATTGAAATGACACCGAACAAGTCGAACAATTACTGCTGCGGCGGCGGCGGCGGATTCCTTCAGTCAGGTTTTCCTGACGCCCGCCAGTCATACGGGAAAATAAAATTTGACCAGATCATGGCAACGGGTGCAGACTACTGCATCACCGGATGCCATAACTGCCACGCCCAGGTTCATGATATCGGCCATCATTTTGGTGGATCATATAATACAGTACACATCTGGACGCTCATCTGTCTCTCTTTAGGAATTCTCGGTCCCAATGAACGTACATATCTGGGAGACGATTTAAAGGATGTGGACGTGTTTCATCCTGAGACATCCCTGTTTTAAGAAATTGAAAAATAATCAACAGGCGGAAAATTTTAACTGGCATGTTCTGATTTGGAGGGACAAAAGCATATGAATTTCCAAAAAAAATTAGCTGCAAATGAATTTGTTGTATTGGCCGAGATGCACACCCCGAAAGGAGTAAATATCTCGCGACTCGTCAATGATGGTGCGCGAATCAAGGGGCGGGTTGACGCGGTTGTAATCCCGGACATGGATAACGGCATTATGCGCATGAGTGCTCTTGCCGGTGCCGTTCTCCTGAAACAGCAGGGCCTCGAAACTGTCATGCATATGTATTGTCGGGATCGAAACAGAATGGCCCTTCAGGGTGACGCCCTGGCGGCACATGTCCTTGGCAATCAAAACATCATTGTGGCTGACAGCGAAGAAATGAGCCAGAGTGACCACAGCGATGCCGCTACAGTGGAAGATATCACTGAGGTGCAGCTCATCGAAGCCCTGAAAACTCTCCAGCAGGGAAAGGACATGAGCGGATTTGAACTGGACGGCAGCCCCGATTTCACAATTGGCTGCACCCTTCCACCCTGCGCCGACGATAAAGCCCTTGACAGGGCCCTGGAAACTGCTCAGAAGAAAATAGCTGCAGGAGCTACCTTCATTGTCACCCCTGCAGTTTATTCTGTTGAAACTGGAAATGATCTGGTTGCAAAGACCGGCAAGCTCAACGTACCCGTTATCACAACCGTTTTTCTTATCAAATCCCTTGCGATTGCACAATATATCGCCAGCAGTGAACCTGGAAGCAATATCTCTGACGACCTGATCAGGCGTATTCGGAAATCTTCGGACAGGGAACTGGAAGGTATTAAAATTGCGGCGGAAACCATCCAGGCCCTGAAAGAACAATGTCAAGGTGTGCTCATCCAGACTCTAGGATGGGAACATAAAATTCCGGAAATATTGGATAATGCAGGGTTCTGATTGTCGGCTTCCCTGAGGACAGGCCTGGGGCCCCGAAAATGGGAAACCCAAAAGGGCCGTATAACAAATCCATGAAAATCGCAATAGAGATTCCAATCAACCTTTTCAGACGATTTTCATAGACAACCCTGCTTAATCAGCGACAGGAAAAGGTAACAATGCAGAATACAAACAGACTCCAATCCAAAAATGACAAAGTTCTTGTCGTCGGCGGAGGTCTTGGTGGAATTCGAACAGCTCTTGACCTCGCTGAGGCCGAGAAAAACGTTATTCTCGTCGATAATGATTATACGATCGGCGGTCTGATGACCCAGCTTGACAGAACATTCCCTACAAATAACTGTGACCTCTGTACCCTTGCACCCCATCTTTCGGAAAGCGGCCGACAGGAATTCATTGAGCTGCTGTCAATGACCAGCGTTCAATCAATTACCGGGGAAAAAGGTGACTTTACTGCCCTGGTTCGAACAGAACCCAGGTATATTAACGAAGAAAAATGCACAGCCTGCGGTGCCTGCCATGAACACTTTCCCGAATGTGTCCGATTTACTCCCGGCCTGGATCACAGGGCACCAACTTGTATGCGCTATCCCCAGGCAACCCCCCAGGCCTACTCTATTGACCTGGAAAAATGTGAAGATGTTGAAGCCCTGGTGAAAATCTGCCCGGCCGGCGCCATCAATCCCGACGATATGGCCATTAACCGGGAGATTAAATGCGGTTCCGTGGTACTGGCCCCTGGCGCCGATCTTTTTGATCCCAGTGGTCTGGATTATCTTGGCTACGATGCCTACCCGGATGTGGTCACCAGCCTCGAATACGAACGTATTCTCTCGGCATCCGGCCCGACGAGTGGCAGACTGCTGCGCCCCTCAAACGGAGAACAGCCAAAGAAAGTCGCCTGGATTCAGTGCATCGGTTCAAGGGGTATCCAGAAAGGTGCCGGCGAATATTGCTCAAACGCATGCTGCATGTTCGCACTCAAGGAAGCCATTGTCACCAAGGAACGCTTCCAGGAAGATATTGAAACAACTATATTTTATATGGACATGCGGACTTTTGGAAAAGATTATGAACTCTATTTCCAGAGAGCCAAAAATGACTTCGGTATTCGTTTCCTGCGGAGTCGTCCACATTCTATTCTCCAGCCGGAAGGTTCAGACACACTGACCATAACCTATACCGGTGAAGACAGTACCGAACAGAATGTCGAAGAGTTCGATATGGTTGTCCTTTCCACCGGTTTTAAGACATCAGAAGAAAGCCGTGCTCTCGCACGAAACCTGGGCCTTGAACTGAACAGGCACAATTTCCCGGTGACGGACGGGTTCAATCCTGTTGCCACAACCAGACCTGGAATTTATGTGGCTGGAACATTTGAAAGTCCAAAGGATATTCCGGACACCATGGTCCAGGCCAGTGCTGCTGCATGTATGGCAGGTCAGGATGTGGGCTACTCTGAAAAGAAAGAAGAAGAAACAGGTGAACCGCAACTGGAAAGAAACGTCCTTGGAGAAGAGCCTCGGGTCGGTGTGTTCATCTGCGACTGCGGCGAAAATATTGGTGGAGTGATCGATGTTGACTCCCTGGTCAGCCAGGCGGAAAAACTCCCGAATGTAATCGTGGCAAAAGCCGAGGGTCATGGCTGCAGTCGTATTTCAATGGAAAAGATCAAAGCGTCCATTGAAGAGGAGAAACTGAACAGGGTTGTCATAGGCGGATGTTCTCCCCGGACTCATCTGGCAAAATTCCAGGAGTTGCTGGCCCAGGCCGGACTGAATAAATATCTGCTGGAAATTGCCAATATCAGAGATCAAGCCACCTGGGTTCATGGAAACAGGCCAGAGGAAGCACTGGCAAAGGCCGGCGATCTAATTAAAATGGCGGTTTCCGCTGTCATCAAGGCACAGCCCCTCGCCGACCAGACCCTGCCGATCAACAAGAATATTCTGGTTGTCGGTGGCGGGATAACCGGCATGACTTCGGCCCTGCGCCTGGCCGATCAGGGATTCCAGATTTACCTGGCCGAGAAATCAAATAACCTTGGGGGTGTTGCTGCCAGGATTAAAAAAACCCTGGAAGGCGACGACGTACAGAAATTTCTCGCTGATCTGATCAAACAGGTTGAAAGCCATGAGAATATTCAAGTCATCACCGGTGCCATAATCGTTGATCACTCCGGCATGCCCGGGATGTTCAAGACTGGTATGCAGGTCGGTCCCCAGATGTTCTACAGACAGATTGAACACGGTGTCACCATCATGGCAACCGGCGCCATACCCAATCCGATTAAAGAATACTCATTGGGAGAAACAGATGCTGTCATGACACAACTCGACACCCAGAAACTGATTTTCGAGCAACCGGAAACAGTCAAAAACTGGGATAATGTTGTCATGATCCAGTGTGTCGGTTCCCGTACCGCTGATAATCCGAACTGCTCCAGGGTCTGCTGTCAAACTGCGGTTAAAAATGCTCTGGCTATCCTTAAGATCAACCCGGATGCACGTATTTTTGTCCTCTATCGTGATATGAGAACCTACGGTTTCCAGGAGGAATACTATAAAGAAGCCAGGGAAAAAGGTGTTATTTTTGTTCGTTACAGTGAGAATCGGAAACCGGCAGTCAGTCCTGATGGTAAACAGGTTAATGTGAGTTTCACTGATCCTGTTCTCGGGAGAGAAGTCACCGTTACAGCCGACGCCCTCTGTCTCAGCACTGGCCTCATAGCCGACAATGATTCCACCGAGGAACTGGCGATGATTTTCAAACTGCCCAGAACGGCTGATGGTTTCTTCCTCGAGGATCATGTCAAACTTCGCCCCGTGGACCTGGCAACTCCAGGCTTCTTTGTCGCTGGTACGGCCCATTCGCCAAAACTGATAAAGGAATCAATTTCACAGGCGAATGCCGTGGCCTCCAGAGCCCAGACCATGCTGGCCCGTGACTCGATTAATCTTGGTGCGGCAACAGCAAGAGTTGATGGAAAACTGTGTGCAGCCTGTCTTATCTGTGTCCGTGAATGCCCCTTCGGTGTTCCTTTTATCAATGCGGATGGCTACTCTGAAATTGATCCGGCCAAATGCCACGGCTGCGGCATGTGTGTCTCCGAGTGTCCTGCCAAGGCTATTCAATTGATGCAGTTTGAGGACGACAGGATTCTCGCGAAGCTGGAAGAACTTTTTGAAAAGGTAAATGCATAATGGAAAATTTTGAACCGGTTATAGTAGCTTTTTGCTGCCACTACTGCGCATATACTGCCGCAGACATGGCAGGAAGCCAGCGACTTCCATATCCTGCTAATGTAAAAATTATCCGGGTACCATGCTCGGGAAAAGTCGACGCGCTCCATATTGTCAAGGCCTTTGAAAATGGTGCTGACGGCGTCTACGTCGCGGGTTGTCTGGAAGGTGACTGCCATTTTAAAAACGGCAACGAAAAAGCAGCCCGCAGGGTTGACTACGTCAGGAAATACCTGGAAGAAATAGGAATCGAAAGCGAACGGCTCGAAATGGTGACAATGTCGGCCGGCATGGGATATCGTTTCGCCCAGACAGCGACTGAAATTACAGAAAAAATCCGTAAGCTTGGTCCTAGTCCGATAAAAACGGCCATGGCCTGATAACTTCTGCCGCCCCTGGTCTTCCAGCCGGAATCCACGGGCGGCACCGACTGGCAACGACACCGTTGGCGGTTTTAAATTTTAAAGGAGAGTGAACCACAATGATCACTGCTGAACGAAAACCTTTAGAGGAACTCATTGAATATATCAAGCCATTCAAGCGCATCCTTCTTCTTGGTTGCAACGAATGTGTTACCGTCTGTGCGGCAGGCGGGAGAAAGGAAGTGGGACTGCTGGCCTCCGGTCTGCAAATGGCCCTTCTCAAGAGCGGCAACAATATCGAAATCAAGCAGCATACCCTTGAACGCCAGTGTGATCCCGAATATGTTGAAGAGCTGGTACAGATGATAGACGGCGCAGATGCTGTCATGTCCATGGCCTGCGGCTGTGGAGTACAGCAGATTGCCATGCGCTACAAGGACAAACCGGTTTTCCCGGCACTGAACACCAAATTCATGGGAGCCTCTGAACGCCAGGGAGTGTGGGCGGAAAGATGCCAGGGTTGCGGCAACTGCGTTCTTGGAATTACCGGCGGTATATGCCCCATTGCACGATGCGCGAAACAATTGATGAACGGCCCCTGTGGTGGATCCACCACAGGTAAATGTGAGATCAGCGAAGATGTCGAATGCGCATGGCAGCTGATCTGGGACAGGCTCAAGTCACTTGGTCAGGAAGACCGCTATGTTGAAATCATGCCCGCAAAAGACTGGAGAAGTGGTGGAGGAAGCGGTCCAAGAAAGATTATCAGAGAGGATTTGGCAGAATGAAAACAGAAAGTATATTGGAAAAAGTATTAGCCGCCGGACATCTAGCAGTCACCTCTGAGTGTGGCCCTCCCCGTGGAGCGCAACCTGACAAGGTGAGGGAAAAGGCCAAATATCTTGCCGGTATTGTTGATGCTATCAACGTGACTGACAATCAGACAGCTATGGTACGCATGTCCAGTCTGGCTGCATCCGCAATTATCAAACAGGAAGGATTGAATCCGCTTCTGCAGGTGGTCTCCAGGGATAGAAACAGGCTCGCCATGCAGGCAGATATTATCGGTGCCTATTCCCTTGGAATCGACACCATGCTCTGCCTCTCAGGCGACCACACCAAATTTGGTGACCATCCCATGGCCATGAATGTCCACGACATCGACTCCATCCAGATGATTCAGATGGTCAAGCAGATGCGTGACGAAGAAAAATTCCAGGGTGGTGCTGACCTGAAAGGTGCTCCTAAAATGTTTATCGGTGCTGCCGCCAACCCGTTTGCCGATCCTTTTGAACTGCGCGTACTCCGCCTGGAAAAGAAAATAAACGCGGGAGCTGATTTTATCCAGACCCAGTGTATTTTCAATGTGGACAAGTTTGAAAAATGGATGGAAGGTGTACGGGCCCGTGGCCTCCATAAGAAATGCTATATCCTGGCTGGTGTGACTCCCTGTAAATCGGCCGGAGCTGCCAGGTTTATGGCTACCAAGGTTCCTGGGATGGATGTTCCCCAGGAAATTGTTGACCGGATCAGTGCTGTACCGAAAGAAAAACAGGCTGAAGAGGGCATCGCCATCTGTGTGGAAACCATTGAACGGTTGAAAAAAGTTGAAGGTGTAGCCGGTTTTCATATCATGGCTATCGAATGGGAAGAAAAAGTTGAAGAAATCTGCGAAAGAGCAGGACTTCTTCCCCGGCCTCAGGTATAAAATGTATCAGGACTATAAATCCAACAATGATAGAAGGAGGAGTCAATGAGCGACGGCCAACTTATTCTGGTAGTAGACGACGACACCGATCTCGTGGAAATGGTTTCCATGAAACTTGAGAGTGAGAATTTCCGTGTTGCCAAAGCGTATGATGGCATTGAAGCTATGGATAAAATCAAAGCAGAACGTCCCGCTTTGATCATCCTGGATGTAATGATGCCGAGAAAAGACGGTTACACTCTCTGTGATGAACTGAAAAACTCCGACGATTACAAAGACATAATTGTTGTTCTTCTGACAGCGGTCACAGAGGCAATTTCCAGCACCAACTACACACACATGGGCGGAAAAACCACCCTGGCAGATGATTTTGTCACCAAACCCATCGACCTGGATAAACTGATGGAAATAGTCAAAGACAATCTTTAAGGTTACCTCGAAAAATTTTAAAGTTTGGTTCGAGGCCACGGGACAGGGAAGTTAGAAAACACATTATATTAGTCACATGACTGTTTTTTGATTTCCCCTTGGCCCCGGAGATTGGACGAAAAAACTATTTTTCAAAATGACCTTAAGAAAACCCGTCAGAGGAGGCTGTCCGAGAATAGCATTTTTCCCAAATCAAGGCATTGTGAAAAAATAAGCATAGTCATACGGTTAATATCTTAAGCATTACTTTTTTCACAATTACGAAGAGTTTTTTTTGGGGGGGGGAAAAGCATTCTCGGATACTTCCGGACTGCACTCCGGATTGCCCGATTACTCTGTTTCTCCGGAAATCCGCCATACGGCAGTTTTTTTTTTACCGCACAAGGAACCTTCAGCGGTTTTTGCACCCAGAGGGCAATTAACTGCAGGAACTTTTCAGTTTCAATGTGCTTTTGAGAAGGAAGTCCGGGTATAACATGATGGCATGAAAGGAAATTTCGTTGTCTGGAGCAAATAATAAACCCGCAATTGGCGGGATTAAATTCAGCGAAGAACTGGTGCAGGTCTCTTTTACAGGAGGAGAAGTGGACGATTCCTCCTTTAACGGGATTCTTCGTCTGGTTGCTGAAAGAAGGATAAACATCACTTTTCTCTGCCATGCGTTGACCACATCGCGAGACTGTAAAAGTAGTTTCTGTGTTGCCAGGGAAGATTACAGTCAGGTTCAGGCTATCCTAGATTTTTCATCTTTTAAAAATCAGCAGAGAACAGTTTTTCATTCCGTCGGCACAATAACCCTTTTCCCCCATCGTAACAGCTTCAACCTCCTCGGTTTGGTTGTCAGAATATTCGGGCAATCCGGTTATCCGATATATTCCATGGGGAGTTCAATTTCCGCCATAGCCATCAACACTGATTTCAGTGCTCTTGATTCCATTGCCGAAAAACTGCAGATGGAACTCATCCTCCCGAAAAATCACGCCCCTTTTCGCCAGGAATTCCATTTGAAAGAAATCCGATGAACCGGGCCTTCGATAAATATTGTAAAAACCTGGTTCCGAAACAGACATACCCCTAAGCCGACTGAATTTCATGGATAAACAGGATTTTTATTGATTATTCCCGATTAATAACACGTGCTACAGATTTTTTACAGGAACTTTGGTCCGCATAGCCTGGTTATATTTTTTATCTTTTTTTGGAGGAACGCTTTTGGAAACAATTGCCGTATACTGGGAATCAAAGATCAAGGTTTATGGTATTTCTCTGAAACAGGGTCTGGTGCTAATTCAGCTTCGTGTTCCGCTTGAGCATATGGAGGCCATCGGGGAAAAACTTCTTAGTCTGAATGACTCCGCCTGTCATTTTGAGTTCATTACCCAGGACTATATTGATTCGCATTTCCTGCGGCTCAATATTGTACTCGACGAACCAAACTGGCAGGCTGGGAGGATTCAAATTGAGCAATGGGCAGCAGTTGAACAATGCACTCTTGATGTATTCACATCCATGGAACTGGTTTTTCTTCACGGCCCTCATTTCCAGGACAGATATGGTATCGCCGATGCGGTTTTCTCGTCACTGATTCAGGAGCAGATTGACATCATCACTGCCGGTTGTGCCGGAACCTCCGTTTATCTGCTTTTCCGGGAAGGATTCGGCCTGCTGGCTAATGAAGTCCTCAACAAAGCATTCATCATTCCAACGACATCGTAACTCGTACTAAAAGCTCTACACGCCGATTTCCCGTATGGATCCATCAGCAAAACACCCCAATACGAAAATATGACAGACACACTGAAAAAAGAAGATACGGCAGATGACTGGAAAACCCATGTATTTGACTCTCTTTCCTTTCCCACTCTCATACTCAGGCCGGACAGAACCATAGTTGCAGCCAACAGAAAATTTTTCCAGAAAACCGGCCTTAAAGAAAACCAGCTTATCGGCAATACATGTAAACATCTCTTCTTTGGAGAAAGTGATCACGATAATCTGCCCTGCAACTCTTCCCAATGTACCTTGGCAAAATGTATCAGTGAAAAGCGTGCCCTTTCCATTGTTCTGAGTGACCTTGACGAAAATGGAGACAAGACCTGGGAGGAACGTGTTTTCTCCCCCATCCTCGACAATCGGGGAGAAGTCTCTTATGTCATTGAAAGTCTAAGGGATATCACCAGGGTGAAAAATCTTGAAAAAAAATATATTGACGTCCGGGAACTGATTGACAAGGTCGTGCAGAGTTCTGCCAGTGCCATTATGGCCGCCAACAGAAAAGGCGATATCATCCTCATGAATAAAGCCGCTGAAGATTTGTTCGGCTATACGGTGGAGGGTGCGAACCATGTCAACATAGAAGACTTCTACCCTCCGGGGGTGGCCCGCGAAATCATGAGAAAACTGCGGGACGAAAAAAACGGGGAAAAGGGAAAGCTGCCCATAACCAAGGTCAATATTATAACCAGGGACGGTGAGGAAATACCCGTTGAAATGACAGCTGCAATAATCTACGAGGAAGGCCGTGAAGCTGCTACAGCTGCCATTTTCAATGACCTGAGAGAAAAACAGGCTGTCCAGAAAAAACTGGAAGAAGCTGAGATTCAACTCGTTCAGTCAGAAAAACTGGCATCCCTCGGCAGACTGGCAGCCGGTGTTGCCCATGAGATTAACAATCCTCTCACCTCCATCCTTCTTTACGGTAACCTGATGCAGGAAAAACTTGATGAGGATAACCCTCTGGGGGAAAACCTTAAGTATGTCCTTGAAGATGCGGAGAGATGTCGGGAAATAGTTAAGAATCTCCTTGCCTACTCGAGGCAGACCAGCCCCTCCAAGGATATTTTTTACCTGAATAACCTCGTTGGTGAGAGTCTCCGTCTCATACGTGACCAGAAACTGTTTATGAACGTCAAGATCATCAAAGATCTGGACGACTACCAGATTCTCATCAATGCTGATAAAAATCAGCTGTGCCAGGTGCTCATCAATCTTATTATTAATGCCTTTGATGCAATGGAGGGACACGGAACTCTCACCCTCAGGACATATCGTGACAAAAAAAAGGGCAAAGCTTACCTGGAAGTTTCCGATACGGGAAGCGGTATTCCCGAGGAGAATATTTCCAAAGTTTTTGACCCGTTCTTCACAACCAAAGAAGTGGGCAAGGGTACCGGTCTCGGTCTCAGCATGGCCTATGGTATCATGGAGGAAAACCAGGGTAAAATCTCTATAAAGAAAACAGGACCGGAAGGAACAACCATTCTCCTTGAATTTCCCGAAGAAAAGATATCCAGTGAATTTCATTTTGTCTCAATCGGTTAAGGCACCATCCCCTCAGGAATTTCACCGGTCCAGCCATTTATGCCCGCCACCTGCAATATATTTGTTCACAGGGGTAACATCTCGGTGATTTTATTCCTTCTGAGCTGTAATTGCTCACAGGTGCCGCAGATTTTTACAGGCTCTTTTGTTCGCTTTTACCTACCTATACGGACAAAAGAGACCGTGAAAAGCTGGAGTACTTGTGAGTAATTACAATCAAATTATAGAATCGCTACCCCCGTGATCAATTACTGCAATCATTAATAATCAAGATGAAGGATAAAAACCAACCACGGATTTTCAGTTAAAAATAAAAATAGACACTCGACTCTCCCCCCAAAAAACTGTATATTCTTTTTGATTTCTCTATACAATTACAACAGTATGAACTGCAGAAGGAGTTACCTTCAAGATGCTCTTCAATCTGTGGAACATGTGAGCAATTACGTAGTTGCTGTTTTTCTGACGGGAAAAAACTTCCCGCATCTTTCCACCAATGGCACATTTTTTTTAAAACAGGAGAAGAAAACAAGCATCATTCACGACTTTAAAGTATTATTAAAATCGATAGAATATTACACGTGAATTGATAAATAAAAATAATTCCACAGGGTGCTTTTTTAAAAAGCAATTTTTAGA
>NZ_JBPLBA010000074.1:0-3790 GCF_054039375.1 Desulfomarina sp.
CTGTTTTATCAGGCTAGCCTGCGGTCAAAAATCACTGGAAATCTCAAATGATAAGGAATTCAAATGAAAAAGTGTCAATCCAGATCATTTTATAATCAGTCTAATGTGATTTTTGAAATACGCCTGACAAAACAGGCCCAATCCCCAGATTCCCAAATAACAGGCTGAGTTTCATACGTAATCAGAAAAAAGTTTATTCCTTAACATTGCCGGTTTCCGGTCCTATTTTTTTCAGAGAATTTTTAAGGATGAAATATCCGACAATCCCTGAAAGGAGTGAACCGACGATGATGCCCAGCCGCTCGTCAAACACCATTTTCTCAACTGTCTGGTTAAATGCCAGTGAGCCGATAAATAAACTCATGGTAAAACCTATCCCGCAGAGTGCTGACATGCCATAAAGAGAACGCCAGTTCATTCCTGTCGGTATTTCAGCTGAGGTCAAAGAAATTGCCAGCCGGATAAAAGAAAAAATACCCAACTGTTTGCCGAAAAAAAGACCGAAAGTGATTCCCAGGGGAACACTGTGTGTGAAGAAATCAGCAGTGGCGTCTGTGAGATCAATACCGGCATTGCAGAATGCAAAGATGGGCAGGATGAAAAAGGCCACGGTTGAATGGAGATCATGTTCAAGCTGCATGAGAGGAGAATGGTTCTCTTTTTCGGTTGATTCCATGGGAATGAACATGGCCAGGATGACACCGGCAAGTGTGGCGTGAACACCGGATTTCAGAAGGGCAACCCACATGATGGAGCCGATAAAAAAATACATGCCGATCCTCTCCTCTCCCTTTCTGTTCATGAACCAGAGAATGATGATGCAGGTGGCGGCAATCAGCAGGGAAATAAAGGAGATGTTGTCGGTATAAAAAACGGCAATAATAAGAATTGCGCCAATATCATCGAAAATGGCAAGGGATGTCAGCAGAATTTTCAGGCTGGCGGGAACTCCGGGTCCGAGCAGTGAAAGGACACCCAGAGCGAAGGCAATGTCTGTTGCAGCGGGTATTGCCCATCCTTTTATGGCCAGGGGATCATTATAGTTAAAGAATACATAGATGAGCGAGGGGACAAGCATACCGCCAACAGCTCCAAATGCCGGGAGAATGATATTGGATCGGTTCGATAATTCTCCAATGAGCAGCTCGCGTTTGAGTTCCAGGCCGACCAGGAAAAAGAAGCCGGCCATCAGTCCGTCGTTGACCCAGAGGAGCAGAGGTTTTGCAATTTCCAGGGGACCTACCCGGATATGAACCGGAGTGGTTATGATAAGATCATAAAGAAATCCCAGAGGGCTGTTTGCAAAAACCATGGCCAGAAAAGCTGCCATCATCAGCAGTATTCCTCCGGCGGATTCAGACTTTAAAAATTCGCTAATACGATAGGTCCCGTTTTTCATGAAAAGTTATATGGAGTTTTCAATTTGAATGTTCTGGATTGTTTTGAGTCTATTACAAGGAGATGGAGGTGTCAATATACTCCCTGAATCCGTGACTGGTTCATGAAGTTTTTTAAATTCCTGAGTATTGCAGGACAGGAAAGACTGTTGATTCCTGCAGGTTTGTAAATATTGTATTATCTATATTTCCTGGTAGACAGGGGAATTTATCAGGAACCTGAACCCGTGAATGAATGCCCCGAAGATAAGCGAGTGATTGTGTTAAATAAACCAGATAGTGAAATATATTGTAGCACTTCAATGTGTTACGAAAGGAATAATCGCGAGGTAGTTCTGGCTTCGGGAAGGAATAAATTGCGACAGAACGAAACAAGGCGGTAAAAGCATGACAATGAGTTCGCAGGACTATTTTATCCTGATTGCAATATGGAGCTGCTGGTGCGCCATGCACAGTTTTCTTATTTCATCGGCTGTTATGTCGTTTATGGAACAGCGATTCGGCGGCTATGACCGATGGTATAGAATTTTCTATAATATCTTTTCTCTTGTCACTCTTGCTGCTCCTGTTTATTACCTGAAATCGCTTCACAGTCCCACCCTGTTCAAGTGGCAGGGAAGCTGGCTGTTTATCCGTTTTTCCCTGCTTCTCCTGGCTTTTGTCCTCTTCAGGGAAGGGGCAAGGAAATACAGATTGACCTCTTTTCTCGGACTTGATCAATTGAGAACGGGGAAACGGGATGTTCTGTTAAATGGACAAACGACTTTTTCCAGAAGCGGGGTATTCGGCATTATCCGTCATCCCTGGTATGGGGGCTCGATTCTTCTTGTCTGGTCGGGAGCACAGGTGTACAGTATCGCGACAAGTTTTGTGGCCGTTGTTCTAACCATTTATCTGGTGGCCGGTACTTATCTCGAGGAAAGAAAACTCATGGCTGAATATGGGGAGGAGTTCCGGGCTTATCAGCGGGATGTTTCCATGCTTTTCCCCTGGAAATGGCTGAAGGGTGCCTGGGGGTAGTGATATTTTTTGAAGATTACGCACAAAACTCAGGCCGAGACTTTTTCATTTGAATTCCTTCTCAATTGAGATTTTCAGTGATTTTTGGCCACAGGCCAGCCTGATAAAGCAGGCACACTCCCAATTCGGCTGAGTTTCATCGATAATCAGAATTTTATTTCTGCGTTGAGAGGACTATTGAAAGAAGAAAACCTGTCAGAAAACGGGAGAAAGAGAGAAATCTCTGCCGGTCACCAGATACTTGTGATGGCCCTGGTAAAACTCCTGCTCAATACTGCCCGCAGATTTATTTATCCTTTTGCCCCGGCCCTCAGCCGCGGACTTGATGTCCAGCTTTCCGCCATCACATCGCTTATTGCGGTCAGCCAGTTTAATTCGATTCTTGGCATCTTTGCCGGCCCTGTCGCTGATCGACTGGGATACAGAACAACAATGGGATATGGTCTCATCTTTCTGGTGGTCGGCATGTTGCTTTCCGGTATTTTTCCGGTCTACTGGATTGTCTTTGCTGGTCTTCTGATTGCCGGTTTCGGCAAGACAATTTTTGATCCCGCAATTCAGGCTCTTATCGGTCACAATATTCCATTCGGCAAAAGGGGACGGGCAATAGGTATCGTGGAAATGTCCTGGTCGGGGGCAGCCCTGGCAGGTATCCCACTGATCGGATTTGTTTTTGACCGGTGGGGGATCAGTGTTTCCTTTTACTGTTTTGCCGGATTTGGAGTCCTGGCGTGGATCGGTCTGATGCGATTTATTCCGCCGGATAAAAACAATGGAAGAGATTACGACACAGTCACTCTTGTATCTTCTCTGAAACAGCTTGTCCAGATTCGACCGGCTCTCGGGATGATAGGTTTCGGTTTCTGGATTTCCATCGCCAATGATGCTCTCTTCGTAACTTATGGTGTCTGGTTTGAAGATGCCTTTCATATTTCTCTCGTCGCTCTCGGGTTCAGTACCGCGGCAATTGGGGCTGCTGAATTGTGCGGTGAATCCCTTGCAGCTTTGTTTGCTGACCGGATCGGGCTGAAACGGGCGACTGTCATTGCTCTGGTTTTTGCAATTCTGTCCTATTTCTTTCTGCCGATAGTAGGCCAGAAACTGCCCTTTGCCCTGGCCGGTATGTTTATGGTTTTCTTATGTTTTGAGTTCACCATGATTTGTGGCTTTTCCCTCTGCAGCGAGGTGCTTCCCCATTCCAGAGCCACTATGATGGCAGGGTTTTACGCCATGGCGGGGGTCGGGCGGATGATTGGTGTTTTTACCGGCGCCTTCATGTGGAAGACAGGAGGTATTTTTGCTGTGACGTGGAGTGCTGCCTGTCTTACCTGTATCGGCTTGTTTTGCCTTTTCTGGGGACTGCATGGCTGGGG
>NZ_JBPLBA010000075.1:0-8491 GCF_054039375.1 Desulfomarina sp.
AATGTCTATATTCTTTATCGTGACATGCGCACCTATGGTCAGCGGGAGGCCCTTTACAAGGAGGCAAGAAAACTCGGTATTATTTTTATTAATTATGAACTTCATGGAAAACCCAATGTCACCGAAAACGGTCAGGTGATCGATGTGGAGGTCTGGGACCATGTTCTCCATCGGCCAATGAAAATCAAGGCTGATATGGTTATCCTTGCCACCGCAATTCGACCGAAGCCGGACGCTGCAAAACTCGGTCAGCTCTATAAGGTTCCCGTGGACGGTGACGGGTTCTTCCAGGAGGCCCATGCAAAACTTCGGCCTGTGGATTTTTCCACGGATGGAATGTTTGTTGCCGGTCTGGCACATTATCCCAAGCCCGTTGATGAGTCAGTCGCCCAGGCACTGGCGGCATCGTCACGGGCTGTAACCCTGCTCTCGAAAATGGAAGTTTCTCTTGATGCCGTCAAGGCGACTGTGGATGAGGATTATTGTGACGGATGCGCACTCTGCGTTGATGTCTGCCCCTATAATGCCATTACCCTTGTTGACAGAAAAGAGGAAAATGGCAGTGGGGAAAGCAAAATTATCAGGATTAACAAGGCCCAGTGCAAAGGATGTGGACTATGCCAGGGCACCTGCCCGAAGCGGGGTGTTTCCGTTGCCGGCTTTACCATGGAACAGGTCAGTGCGCAGATAAGAGCGGCCCTGGCCACATGATTTGCATGAAAATCCGCAAATCCTTCTTTTCGGAGTTCTTCTGCCATCCGGAAAGAAGGATTTGTTGGAGTTGAAGTAAAAGCCGGTATGGCTGGACGTTATGGTTCAGCCACAAAAAAACAATGAAAATTCCGACTGAGGCAATACAACCCTCAGTCGCGGATTTTCAGATAAAAATAAAGGAGTAGATCAAATGAGTTTTGAGCCGAAAATTGTTGCATTCTGCTGCAACTGGTGCTCCTACGCTGCCGCTGATCTCGCGGGGACTGCCAGGATGCAGTATCCGCACAATGTGCGGATTATACGGGTGATGTGCTCGGGCATGGTTCATCCGGAGTTTATCATGGATGCGCTGGCCCAGGGAGCGGACGGGGTGATGGTCCTTGGCTGACACCTCGGTGAATGTCATTACCTGGATGGTAATTATAAGGCAATGGATCGTTCAGATATGATAGCCGAACTGATGGAGGATTTCGGTTATGAATCAGAGCGTTTTAATTTAACATGGGTATCATCTGCCGAGCCGGACAAGTTCGTTGAGGCGGTGACGGAGATGACCACCCGCATAAAGAAGCTGGGTCCTGTGAATGGTGAACAGACCCCGGTTGTGTAAGAGGAGGGAGATATGGGAGTAACTACCGCTTTGGAGTGGTTGGGGTCCTGTTCGGGGTGTGAGATTGCCATCCTGAATATCGGAGAAGATCTCGTTCCGCTTATAACTGAAACCCTGGATATCGTCCATGCGCCGGTTCTGATGGACCATAAATATTTTGGTCAGTGCGGGGAGGGTGTAACATTGACCATTCCTGACGCAGTGGTGGGAATTGTCACAGGCGGGGTAAGTAATCACGAACATATAGAAGTGCTTGAGGAGATGCGGGCAAAATGCAAGGTGCTCATTGCTCTGGGAACCTGCGCCACCCATGGAGGTATTCCTGCCCTGATGAACGGCTGGAATCAGCAGGAAGGGTGGCAGGATATTTTCAGTACCGTTTCGACGGATCCTGGAGCAGAGATACCGAATATTGAGGTGCCTGCACCGCTTGACCGGGTTTATGCCTGTGATGAAAAAGTTAAAATCGATATGCAGCTGCCCGGTTGTCCGCCCAACCCGGAACTGATTGCCGAGGTGATAGTATCCCTGGTGGAAGGGCGGGACCCGGTACTGCCTGGTAAAAGTGTCTGTGATACCTGTCCCACCAGGCGGGAAGGTAAAGGTGCAGTCAGCAAGGTGAAACGATTTATAACCAATGCCGATTTCAAACCGGGTGGGCCGATTGATGAAATGCGCTGTCTGCTGGAGCAGGGGTATATGTGTATGGGTCCTGTGACGGCCGCCGGCTGCGCCAAACGCGGGGCTCCAGGTTGCATCAGTGCCAGGGTGCCCTGTCGTGGCTGTTTCGGGCCGGTGCGCAAGGGTGGTAATCAACTGCTGGATATGATGAATGCCCTGGCCAGTAATGGTATTGACTATAAATCTGTTGTCGATCGTCGTTCGATTTTACGATTTTCCGGAGCCCATGGAAGACTGCGTCCCGTGAAAAAGCGTGTTGATAGGGAGGAAAAATAAGATGGGAAAGGTATTGAATATAGCCCCGGTTTCCCGCATTGAAGGGCATGCAAAAATTGCCATTCATCTCGGGGACGACGGCAATGTGGAGGATGCGTTTCTCCATATTCAGTCGCTGCGCGGGTTTGAGAAATTTATTGAGGGCAGACCGGCGGAAGAGGTCCCGCGAATTGTCAACCGTATCTGTGGTATCTGTCCATGGATGCACCATCTGGCCTCCAACAAGGCGGTGGACGGAGCCTTCGGGGTGACCCCGACAGAGACCGGCTATAAGCTGCGGGAAATGTGCCAGGTGATGGCTCATATAAATGATAAAATTCTTCATTTTTTCTTTCTGGCTGCACCAGATTTTGTCCTGGGCCCTGATGCTGATTATTCTGTGCGCAACGTCATCGGAGTCGTCAAGGCTGCTCCCGAGCTGGCAACCCAGGTGGTGAAAATGAGGCAGCTCGGCCAGATGATGCTCGATAAATTTGCCGGAAAAGCCATTCATCCTATTGCCGGTGTCGTGGGCGGGTTTGCCAAGCCCATGGTGGAAGAGGAGCGGCTGGAATTACTGGAAGGTACCAGAACGCTGCTTGATTTTGCCACCTTCGCCCTTGATTACGCCATTGAGAATGTTTTTGCCAAATATATGGATGTGATCAGCGATCTGGGGGTGATCAAGACCGGATTTCTGGGCACGGTGGATCGAGAAGACGGCTCACTCAGGTTGTACGACGGAAAGCTGCGGCTGATGAAAAGTGACTCTACCTTTACCGATTTCGAAGGTGAAGATTATCTCGATTATCTTGGCGAGCATGTGGAACCCTGGGGATATTCAAAGATGCCCTATGCCAAATCGTGGGACGAGGGATTTGACATGAGCCTTGCCGCGCCAAAAGGTATTTATCGGGCCAATACCCTGGCCAGAATTAATGTCTGCGACAGGATCTCCACACCAAAAGCCCAGGCCGCTCTGGAAGAGTTCAGGGAACGTTTCGGTCGTCCGGCTCAGCAGACTCTGCTTTATCATTATGCAAGACTGATAGAGCTGGTTTACGCCTGTGAGCGGACCATTGAACTGCTTGAGTGGGAGGGGATTACCGATCCCGGGGTCCGGGCCAGGGTCAGGCCCGGGGCAGGAAGAGGGGTAGGTGTTGTCGAAGCCCCGAGGGGTACTCTTATTCATGACTATACTACCGATGAAAACGGCTGTATCGTCAAGGCTAACCTCATTGTCGGTACCACCCACAATATTGCACCGATGAATATGAGCGTCAGGCAGGCAGCGACATCTCTCATTGTTGACGGTGTCTATAACGAAGGATTGCTCAATCAGGTGGAAATGGCCGTCAGGGCTTATGACCCCTGAATGTCATGCGCAACTCACCGCCTGGATGGCGGTATTCCTGTTTCCGTTTCAATCATTGACAAGAAGGGAAAGGAAATTGACCGAATAGTCAACTGATTGCAAAGAGATAATGGCGGGAAGAGATGGTGTGCTTCCCGCCATTATTGATTTCAATCAATGGGCAAATAGTGTATATTGTAAAGCGGTTTTTCATATATGTGGAAAAACCGCATGACGAGAGGAAGGAGTTATGGCTGGAAAAAAACGAGCAGTCGTGCGTGCGGAAAACCCCAGTGGTGCCTGTGGCAAGCTTGAACATATGACAGTTGATGAACTCAAGGCCCGGGCTGTGGGTGATGAGTTTGACGGGACATGTCCCGCCTGCGGGCAGTTTCACTTGACCCGTGCGGAAATTGAAAAGATCGAGCAGGAAAAAGTAGTTGAATCCGAGAGCTACAAGACCATGAAAAGTGAAGCTGAAGCAGAAAAATAGTCCCTGTTTTCGGCTTTTACAATCCGGGAGTTGACAGCCTGATTGTATGGGTGTCAGGCTGTTTGCCCGGAATACGCAAAACAGCCGGGTGGATACATCTATTCACCCTGGTGTAAGGGTAGGTCGAATGAATAGCGGGAAAGTGACAACGGATGAGGAGCGTCAACAGGAATTGTTTGACGAACTCCATGAAATTGTGGATCGGCCCATACGGTTGATGGTTGCCTGCGGTACACAGAACCGGGCGATTCTTCGATATGGGATCCGGGAGAAACTGCCTCGCTATCTGGACCTTGTTGCAGGTCCAGGCTGTAGTGTCTGTGTTATGCCTGCCGGTCATATTGATGCTTTTATCAAAGTGGCTTTGCAGCCCGATGTCATTACTGCCGCCTGTGATGACCTTATCAGGGTTCCGGGAAGTACGGAATCTCTTGAATCCATAATGAAGAAGGGTGCCAGTGTGGAGATTATTTCAGCTCCCATGGATGGTCTGGATATAGCAGTCAATGAACCGGATAAAATTGTTGTTTATCCGGCGGTGGGATTTGAGGCCACTGCCCCTTCCGTTGCCGAGACAATTCTGGAGGCAGCCCGTATAGGGCTAGACAATTTCTGTGTTATCCCTTCCATAAGGTTGCTGCCGCCAACCATTGACCTGTTAATGCATGATCCCGAACTCAATATCCAGGGGTTGCTCTGTTCAGACCACATTAACACAATTTCCGATACGGAAGCCTATACGGTTCTGGCCAAAAAACATAATCTTTCCTGTTTTATTGCCGGTTTTGAAGCAGTTGATATTCTCGAAGGTCTTGTCAGTCTTGTGAAACAGATAAGAAATGGAGAGTCGATTTTCGATGATACTTCTGCATTTATCTACTCATCGGAAGAAAAAAGGAAGGCTCGCAAAATGGTTGCTGAAGTCTTTTTCGCCGTGGACACTCATTGGCGGGGACTGGGGTCCATTGAACAGAGCGGATTTGTTATCCGTGATGAGCTGTCTCTTTTTGATGCGGTAAAGCGGTTTAATATCAGGTTTTCCCAGGGGCACGAACAGTGTCTCTGTCAGTGCAATGCCATCATCTCCGGCCGTGGTCTGCCACCGGACTGTCCCGCTTTCGGTATGGCCTGTACCCCCCATAATCCAATTGGTCCCTGTATGATTTCCGATGAGGGTATCTGTTCGTCTTATTTTAAATATAATGTAGATTCCCGGCCAAACGACTGATACACTGCTTATGCATGAGTTTTCTCTAGCCCAGGGTTTGTATGATCAGTTACTCGATCTTCTTGATGAGCATGGAGCCGACAGGATAATTATGGCCGAAGTAGGTGTCGGTAGAGATGCCGGTATCGTAGTGGATTCCTTCACTTTTGGTTTTGATGTGCTGGCGCGCGGCAACGAAAAGAGCCGGGGTATGAAACTTACTGTTGTGGAAGAGGCCGGATCCGATCTGATGCTCTTGAGGGTGGAACTTGAGTAGTCGGGTGGGGAATGCGGGATGCGCTGTGATTACCGCACTTTGTATCAGTGGGGATAAAGAAAGGCCGAGAGGGCGAGAAAGAGGGTGATTATTGCACAGATATCCAGAAGGTTGCCAAGTCCACATGTTTTTCGTTTTCTGTAAAACTGTGGTTCCTGTGTTCCTTTTACTGTTTCAGGTGTAATCACTCTCCTTCTTGGATGATTCAGGAATTCACCGAGGCCGAAAATTGCCAGGGCAAGGGCCAGCAGAAGCAGAGCTTTGCAGATATGACCGGGCAGTCTGAGGTTCAGCACAAAGATGGATAATGCTGTTCCCATGGTAAATGCAACGGATGCCGCAACGAGAAGGGGTTGCACCTGACGGGATTGCGTGGTTCGTGTCATGTTTTTTCCTGTGCAGTTTTATTACCTTCCCTTTATTTTAGCACCTGAATCCTGCAATTGGCAAGTTCGGAGTCTGCGCTTATTAATTTCTCTGTTTCCTGACTTCGAACGAAAATTGTAATTTTTCAAGGTGCCTTTGAATTAACGGCATTGTAATTGCTCACACGGGTAGCAACTCTGTGATTTTATTACCTGTGAGCAATTACACGGCATGTTACCGATGCAGGAAAGTGAACTACGTATGAACAGGACTCAGCGCTCAACTCTGACCGTTTCCACCATCAGTTCTTTTATTACACCTTTTATGATCTCATCCGTCAATGTTGCCCTGCCGGCCATTGAGGCGGGCTTTCGCGGACAGGGAATCAGTGCAGTTCTCCTCAGCTGGGTGGCAACCGCCTATCTTCTTGCCGCCGGTGTATCCCTGGTGCCCATGGGAAGGTTAGCCGATATTGTCGGCCGGAAAAAAATTATGGGTTTCGGTCTTGCACTTTCCGCACTCAGTTCCCTTGCCTGCGCCGTTACACCGGATATTATTTTCCTGCTGGTTTTCAGAACGCTGCAGGGACTGGGAGGTGGGATGATCTTTGGAACATCCATGGCCATTCTGACCTCGGTTTTTCCACCCGGGCAACGTGGAAAGGTTATAGGAATAGCCGTTACGGCAGTCTATATCGGCCTTATGAGCGGTCCATTTATTGGCGGACTTCTTACCGATTATTTTGGCTGGCGTTCTCTTTTTATTGCCATTTTCTGTATGGGGGCTGTGCCCCTGTTATTCCTGCTCTTTTTTCTGGAAGGTGAATGGGCGGATGCCGCGGGAGAAGGCTATGATTATGTCGGGGTTTTTCTTTATACTCCCTCTCTTATCGCTATTATTTATGGTATCTCTATCTTGCAGCAGGCCTCCGGGCTGTTGTTGTTCGTGGGTGGCTGCGCTGGCCTGTCTGCCTTTGTCTGGTGGCAGGGAAGGGTTACGGATCCCCTTTTCCAGGTCGATCTGTTTCTGAAGAACAGGGTGTTTGCTCTCTCCAATGCGGCAGCCCTGATTCATTACAGCGCGACTTTTGCTCTTGTTTTTCTTTTCAGTTTCTATCTTCAGTATATCAAGGGGATGGATGCTAAAACCACCGGTATGATTCTTATTGCCCAACCCCTCGTGATGGCCCTCTTCTCGGCCTGGGCGGGACGTCTTTCCGATCGTGTCGAACCGCGGCTTCCTGCTTCCATCGGTATGGGAATAACTGTCCTTATGCTGTTTTCCTTCAGTTTTCTGGATGGTGATACCCCCGTTTTTCTTATATTGACCGGCCTTGCTGTTCTCGGATTCGGTTTTGCCCTTTTTTCATCTCCCAATATGAATGCCATCATGGGTTCAGTGGAACCACGTCATCTTGGTATTGCTGCAGGATCTTCGGGAACCATGCGTGTTCTGGGTCAGGTCATGTCCATGGGAATTGCCACCCTCTTCCTCTCACTCCATGTGGGTAGCCATGCCATTACCCCTGATCTTTACCCCCTGCTGCAACTCAGCATCAGCAGGACCTTTCTCCTCTTCAGCGTGTTGTGCGTCTTCGGGCTTTTTGCTTCACTGTCCAGGGGGGAAATTCACAGGTAATTCCCCTGGATCTTTTCCCGGAGTGAATTTTTTCATCGGGTTCAGGGAAAAACGGATGCATTTTCAGTGGTGGGCTATACAGGGTAGCTGCTTGCATCGGGGGTAATTCCAAGATATTATAACTTTTCAGAGCTCACAGCAGTGGTTCCCTGTCTGAAATTTTTTTCTGCCCTGGAAAAGTGGAACGCAGTTCTTCAATATCAGCCGGTTCCGTTGTCCAGTCGAGGGCCCCGAGGTTTTCCAGAAGGTTCTTTCTACGCCTCATGGAGAAGACGGGCAGGGAAAATCCGTTTTCAAGTTTTTTTTCAGGTATCATATCCATATCACGTATTTTTTTTGAAAAGGAATAAAAATATTCTTCTTAATAACTTTTCTTGATTGCCCATGAAACTCAGCCAAATTGTGAATGTGCCTGTTTTATCAGGCTAGCCTACGGTCAAAAATCACTGGAAATAGAAAAAAATGGAATGCCATCCTGAACAATAGGCCCGGTAAAAAAGAAGCGTAAAAAACCGGGATACCTTTGAACGATCTCCAAACGCAAGCTGAGTTTGAGCATCCAGTCATCTAGAAAATCAATAAAAAAATCAGAAGTTATTTTTTAAGACAACTATCAACAATTGACAGGTATCATGTTGTTATTTATAATTAATATTTATATAAACATAATATACATTATGCGACATTACATTTTTCTTATTTCCGATGGCAGGCTTTTAATAAACATGTGCAAAGTTTTTTATACAAACCCAGGTAACCTGTTCCGGCTCTCGCCTATTATCGTGGTGTAAACAGGCAAAAATAATGCTATAGAAAGAAGTCAAAGATTGTCCACGGGATCTAATTTCGAACCGCGATCCGGTCTTCATATCTAATTACAACGTAAAAATAACAAT
>NZ_JBPLBA010000076.1:0-5102 GCF_054039375.1 Desulfomarina sp.
TTATCTCTTCATCCCAATCTTTACGAAGATTTGCGGCGTTTCTCCTTTGACCCTTATATCGCTTCCAGGGAAGCCTTCTATGAGTATCGCAGAGCCCTTGTCGGTCATCTGAATCCGTGAGTAATTACGTGAGGTTCCGCATTCGTTGAAGGTCATCTCTTTTTTTTCAGAGCCCTTCGAAGGTAATTACTCACAGGTACCCCGGCTTTTCACGGTCTCTTTTGCCCGCATAGGTAGGTAAAAGCGAACAAAAGAGCCTGCAAAAATCTGCGGCACCTGTGAGCAATTACAGTTCAGAAGTGATATAATCACAGAGTTGCTACCCCTGTGACCAATTACCTTCGAAGTTGTCAATTCTTCATGGCAAAAAAAATCGGACAGAAAATACAACCTGCGTAAATTCCGTCCGATTTGGGGGGCACGTTTCTTTTTCTCTTCTTGTAGCAATCCTTGTGCCATTTCCATTTTGTTTTTCGTTTTTATTTATCTTACGTTATTCTAAAGTGTTATATGGTTTCATTCCGGAAAAAAGAAATTATTGAAATCCCATCTGACCACATTGAGTTTTGGGATTCGTAATTGTAATTCAACTTACAATAAGTGTGGCGATGTTTACCGGATAAATTAATGACAATTTAAAGATCTCAGGGAGAAGATAATGCGGTGCTTGACATTATTTCTAGACTTATTTCATGGTTTTGTGGTAGCTACTAGGAAACAGGATTGTCTTACAGGCCACTTTGCAAAATTGCTTTTTCACCCGATTCCTGCGACCCTGGAAAATGAAAAATGCTCACATATGGCTAATACGCTGCGTTTTTTATATTTTCCTGTTCCTTGACCTCGAACGAAAATTCTAATTTTCCACGGTGCTCTGCAGCAATTTGAATCCTGATTACTCATGAAACTCAGGTGCATCCCGGACTCACAAGTGCCAGGCCGAGTTTTGTCAGTAATGAGAATTTGATCTTAACGCTTCGTCCATGGAATCTGTAAAATGAAGAAATTTTTTAAATATGGTGTTGTTCCTGCTGTAACTGTAATTTTTCTCTTTACTGTTACCGTCATTCTCCTTCCGGTTCTCATTAATGTCCGGCAGTATATTCCAGAGATTGAAAAACAGATATCCGTGAGAATTGGTCGTGCCTGCACGCTGGGACCGGATCTGAGTCTGTCTCTTTTCCCTTCCGTGAGTGTTTCCTGTTCCCATCTTTCTATTGGTAATCCTGAAGGCTTTTCCAGTGATACTTTTATGATAATTGATTCGCTGGAAGCAAAAATAAAATTGCTGCCCCTGTTCAGAAAACAGCTCCGGATCAGTCGTTTTGTCGTGGGAGGGCTCAAGGTAAATCTGGAAAGAAATGGAGACGGGCGGGAAAACTGGATATTTGGTGGGGAGCGGACAGAACAACAGCGAATTGATGGATGGCGAGGCCTGTCATTTCTGTTTGCGCAGGGGACCGGTGATCTGCTGGGCGTTACTGATGGAACCGTAACCTGGAAGGATCGCGTGAATAATAGAGAATTTCAAATCAGTGATCTGATGGTTCTGCTCAAAGATGTAACTCCGGACAAACCCGCGTCGCTTGAATGTGTAGCCGCTTTCGGGAACACTCCCGTAAGGCTTGATGGAACTATCGGGCCTTTGAGCTCCCTTGTCCGGAAGAACCGTCTGCCGGTTGATCTTCATCTGAAAATGGCGGAACTGTTCAACGCGGGAATAAAAGGGAGGTTGATGGTTGAAGACAGGAGGCCCTCGTGGAATTTTGTAGTTGATATTCCTTCTGCGTCTCCCCGGGAAATAATTGAAAAATTCCATTTCAGGCGCTTGCTGCAATTTGCAGATTCTTCGATGCTTAATTCACTGTCCCTGCGGACTGCAATCAACGGATCAGCACAACAGATGTCTTTTGAAAACGGTGTCGTTTCGTTTGATGAATCCCGTCTGACATTTTCGGGGTCAGTGAAAAATCTGTTCACCCCTGAAATACAATTTCTTGCAGATATTGATCAGATTAATCTGGATCGATATATGTCTGGCGGAAAAAAAGCAGATCATGTCCAGACAGATTCGGGTACCAATGGGGAGAAACTGGCCCCCGCAGGACCACAGGGTTTTAAAGTTGATGGCATTGTAAAAGCGGAGAAGCTGATTATCAGGGAACATGACCTTTCACCGGCCATGATCCATCTTGTGGTGGATGAAAATCTGCTGCAGGCGGATCCTCTGTCATTTTCCCTCTATTCCGGTAATGTTCACTGCGGAATTGCAGTCAATTTCCAGGGAGAAGTGGTGGAAACATCATTGAACCTGCTGTCGGAAGGGGTTGATGTCACGCGCCTGCTTCATGATCTCTTTGGCCGTGAACCTGTTTCGGGACGGGGTAACATGGCTTTGAATCTCTCCTCGTCCGGCACCGGTTTTTCAGAAATGTTGACGAATCTTGAAGGGAGAGGGGCCCTGATGATCGAAAAGGGGATTTTATCCGGATATGATTTTCAAACGGTTTTTGGAAAAGATGGAACGGAAAGGCAGACTGTCACCGTGGAGGATGGACCGGAAGATTCAGGCCGTCTGAAAACCACATTTACCGGGCTTTCTGCAGAGTTTGTTTTCCATGGGGGGATTCTGGAGAACACCAGTACAAGCCTGCAGACACCTTCCGGGGAGGTTATGGTCGCCGGTGATATTGATTTTGCGGGCAGAACTCTGGACCTTCAGTTAGTCAGGAGTGATTTGCTGGAGGGTGGAAAGGGTGTGAAGACCAATGAAAAAGACGGCAGATTCCTCCGCATTACCGGCAGTTTTTCAGAAGTACTGCTTGTCCGGGGCGGTGACAGAGAGGGCGAGGCTCTCGTGGAAGCAGGGGAAAAGGTCGATGTAAAAAAGCTGGTGGATGAACAGCTTCCTTCTCCGGTGGATGATGATGTGAAGGATCTTGTCGGCAAGGCTCTTATTGCTCCTGAGATTGTTGCCCGGAGGTTTGGCCTGCAGCCTGAGATTATAAAAAGGGAAAAAGAGAAAAGGAAGTTCAGAAAAGGCAGCGGGAAGATAAGAATATCTCCCCTGAGACAAGAAGCCTTTCTGCAACTGTAACGAAAATCCCTATTACCGGGCGGGCACTATTTATTTTCCTCCCGGCGCTGATCAAAGCAGATTGCACTGCCTGTAAAAGTTTTGGCCCGTTTTTTCATCTCCACACAGGCATCGTTTACTTCGATATAGCTTGAAAAGCGCCTGCTTGAAAGATCTACAACGGCGATACTGATTGTCATGATCGGATAGGTTCTTGGTTCACCCCGCCTGTTGACGGAAAGGATGGCCTGTTGTTTTCTGTCTTCATCGGAGTAAAACCTGATGATGCCTTCTTCAAAATTGTCGACAATCAATTTGGTGGTTTTGTTCGTGTATTCCGTGGGGATTATCATCACAAAATCATCCCCGCCCACATGGCCGATAAATCCGGTCGGCTCCTTCTGCAACGCAAGGGCCTTGTGCAGAATATCTGCTGTAAAGAGAATGACCTCGTCCCCGTGGGCAAAACCGTATTTATCATTAAAGGCCTTGAAATTGTCCAGATCTGTATAAATTACACTGCACTCCTCATTTGTCTGCAGACTCTGCTCTACACGCTCGGTGATGGAATTGTTGCCGGGCAGACCGGTCATGGGGTTGGCATCCAGAGCAAGGCTGTAGAGACGTTCCAGCTCCTTCATGGCACTTCGCAGCCTGAGATGATTTCTGATTCTTGCCTTTACAATAGCCGGGTTGAAGGGTTTAGTGATGTAATCAATGGCCCCCAGTTCCAGGCCTTTTGTCTCATCATTCGCTTTTCCATGGACAGAAATAAAGATGATTGGAATCTCACTGAACTCTTTACTGGCTTTGACTGTGCGGCAGACTTCAAAACCGTCCATGCCGGGCATAACGATATCAAGAAGAATCAAATCGGGCGCAACTGACTGCAGGATGTCAAGGCCTTCCCGGCCATTTTTCGCGAAATAGACGTCATAATCGTTTTCCAGCAGATTGATCAGGATCCTGATATGCTCTGTGCTGTCATCAATGATCAGAATTTTTCCGGTTTCTTTTTTCAGCATTATTCTTTTCTTTATTTGCGTTTTGTTCATTTTCCGGGTGATTTCCCCTGTGATTCAGGAGAACAAGGGCATTTTTGTAGTCCAGACTGTTCACGTGTTTTTTGATTTCAAAAAAGAGATTTCTGTCCTCCATATCTAACTGCGGCAGCAGTTTTTCTAAAATTGTTATGGCTTTGGAACTGTTCAGGGTCAGGGCACGGGACAGCGACTCGCAGAGGGGACGTATTGTTTTTTCTTCCGAAATATCAATTTTTTCCGGTACTGTTGTTGCCTGTTCCATGGTTGTTTTCAGCCAGTTGTCAAGGAAAGCGCAGGCCGTTTTCGTCTCCTCTTCCATCCGGTTGAGGAGCTTTTCCATTTCATCAGATCTGTTGTTTCTCAGGAGAATTTCAAGTTGTCCGCACCGGGCGGAAATTTTTTCAAGGCCTATATTCCCACAGGTTCCCTTGTAGGTATGAATGAGGCGGCCTGCTTCCAGGAGATCCTTTGTGGAAAACGCATTCTTTATCCTTGCGGGCGTGTCACTGTGAAGATCCAGAAACATGGAGATCAGTTCCCGGAAGAGGGTAATGTTTCCCATGACCCTGTCAATTCCAGCCTTCAGGTTGATCCCGGTATTGCCGGGAAACTGTTTTTCTTCGGCAGGAGGCGATATCCGGAGAGTGTTGTCGGGCAGGAATTCTGCGATGGTCGAAAAGAGCAGGCGGGGATCAATGGGTTTGGTGACATAGCCGTCCATGGATGCCTCGAGGCATTGCTCGCGTTCCTGGTCCATGGCATGGGCCGTAAGGGCGATAATGGGAATCTTATTGAGAGGGGTGGGCATTTTTCTGATTTTTGCGGTGGCCGTATAGCCGTCCATTTCCGGCATCTGGATGTCCATCAGGATGATATCGAATGGTTGGACTTTTTCAGATTCCAGAATTTTCACTGCTTCAGCGCCATTATTGGCAATGGTGACACTGAAGCCCTCGGAATGGAGCAGGTTTGAGGCAATCTGC
>NZ_JBPLBA010000077.1:0-5665 GCF_054039375.1 Desulfomarina sp.
GCCAAACTGTTCCAGATTGATTTTTTCGACCTGCTGATTGCCTTTACCGGAACGGGACTGTTCTATCTGCTATTTATGAAAACCCATCTGCGAAAGAAAAAAAAGGTGGCTCCGATTGTACGACTCAACGAGGCAATCAACAGGGGTGAAGGACCGGAAACTGAATTTAAATCAACAGTCCGTCTGAATCTGAAAACAGATAAAAACGGCAAGGAAATTGAACTGGCCTGGCTTAAAACTATTGTTGCCTTTCTGAATACCAGAGGTGGGACACTGCTTATAGGGATCAGCGACAGCGGGAAAATCACAGGACTGGAGAAAGACAATTTTGCAAACAGGGACAAGTGTCTTCTCCATGTCAAAAACCTTATCAATCATCATATAGGTGCTGAATTTTCGAGATTTATACAAACCACCCTGGTAGAAATTGAGGACAGAGAAGTTCTGCTGATAGAATGCGTTCCAGCTTCAACACCCATATTCCTTCATATCGGTAAAAATGAAGAATTTTATGTGCGCTCCGGACCATCATCCACAAAACTCACCCCCTCCCAGACAGTTCGCTATGTTACCCAGGATCATACGACGGAATTCTCTGAAGCCTGACTCCGCCAGCATATTGAGGTGAAGATCAGCGTTTTCCCCACACCACGAAGCCTTTGGCCTCATAATCTTTCACACACTGTTCATTGGCCTCGTACGATCCTTCCGTTTCCCATTTGCTCACTTCACAGTTGACAAACTCCATTGTCCGGGGATTCCGGAGAATCACGATTTCCGGTTTCCCGCTGAACGAGGCACAACCACCAAGTAACAGCACCATACAAATTACACTAATTTTCCCCATCAGTCTGCTCCGGGTTCAGAAATTATTCATAACCAGGTACCAGTGAAACTCAGCCTGATAAGGCAACCATATCCCCAATCCGGCTGAATTCCCTGAATATTCAGAATTCATAAAGATCGGCATCTTTAAAAAAAGAACCGTTCGCATCTTTTTCCGACAACACAGGTGTAAAAGTAAAGGGCCAGTCAATATTCAGGTCAGGATCATTCCAGACAATGCATCGTTCATGTTCTGGCGCCCAGAAATCTGTTGTCCTGTACAGAAACTGAGCACTCTCTGAAAGGACAACAAAGGCATGACCAAACCCTTCAGGAACCCAGAACTGTTTGAAATTCTCAGCACTCAGAAATTCCCCGACCCATTTTCCGAAAGTGGGTGAATTCCTGCGCAGATCGACAGCCACATCGAAGACCTCACCCTCAACAACCCTCACCAGTTTTCCCTGGGGTTGTTGAACCTGATAATGTATACCACGTAAAACCCCATGACCGGATTTTGAATGATTGTCCTGGACAAAAGCAGATGTCAATCCCGTCTGCTCCCGCCATTTCCTCTCATTGAAACTCTCCAGGAAAAACCCCCGATCATCACTGAAAACCCGTGGTTCAATAACAAGGACTTCCGGTATATCCGTTTTGATTATTTTCATTGTTAACACATGTACATCTTTTTGTAATAGTGTTGATAAGAACCATCCACAATCTCATCAACCCACGTCTGATTGGCCAGGTACCAGTCAACAGTTTTTTCCATTCCCTCTTCGAAACCGACCTTTGGTTCCCACCCCAGCTCATCTTTTATTCTGGAAGCATCAATGGCGTATCGTCTATCATGTCCAAGCCTGTCTTTTACAAAGGTGATCAGGGATTTTCGAGGTTTCCCGGTATCAGGCAGACCGAGTTTTCTGTCGAGAATGTCGCAGATCAGAGCAACAACTTCCAGGTTCTGCTTTTCATTGTTCCCGCCGATATTATAACTTCGCCCTGCTTTTCCTTTTCTTATTACCTCGATAATGGCTTCGCAATGATCCTGCACATAAAGCCAGTCCCGCACGTTTTTTCCATCCCCGTACACAGGCAGTGATTTTCCTTTCATACTGTTATTGAACACCAGGGGAATGAGTTTTTCAGGGAACTGGTAGGGGCCGTAATTATTTGAACAGTTGGTGATTTTTACGGGCAGTCCGTAAGTATGAAAATAGGCATTGACCAGGTGGTCTGAAGACGCCTTTGAGGCCGAATAGGGGGAGCGGGGATCAAAAGGCGTCTCTTCCGTAAAATACCCTGTTTCTCCAAGAGATCCGTAAACCTCATCCGTACTCACATGAAGGAAACAGCATTCTTTCTTTTTTTCATCATCAGACCAGTTTTTCCTGGCAGCCTCCAGCAGGGTAAACGTTCCAACAATATTGGTCTGAATAAAGGACTGGGGACCCGTAATCGACCTGTCGACATGGGATTCGGCAGCAAAGTGTACGACGGTATCAATTCCCTCATCTCTGAAAATCCGTTCCACCATCCCAGAGTCACAAATATCTCCCCTGAGAAATCTATAATTCGCACCTTCTTCCAGGCCATGAAGATTCTTGAGATTTCCGGCGTAAGTTAATTTGTCGAGATTCACAACCCGCCAATCGGGAAACTGCCGATTGACCAGCCGCACAAAATTTGCGCCGATAAAACCACAACCACCGGTCACAAGGAGTGTTCGTTTTGTTTCCATCTTTTCTCTTTAACTGAATGTTTACACCCCATATCCCATATTCATTGACGACAGAGTTACAACTGGTGAAGGATTTAGGTTGCAATATTATTAAAAAAGCATATTCTTTTCAATTTTCTCATGTTCCCCTGAATCCGTGAGCGAATGCTCTGAAGGGAAGTGAACGATTTTTTAGTACATACTCAATTCTGATTTTTATGAATTTCTGATAATTGGTCCTTATAATAAAGTCACTGCATAAATTAAAGTCATATTTTGAATACCATGAGTAAACAACTCCTCAGGGAAATAGCCAGACGACGCACCTTCGGCATTATCAGCCATCCCGACGCAGGAAAAACTACACTGACGGAAAAACTGCTGCTCTTCGGTGGAGCCATCAATATGGCAGGTGCTGTCAAATCGCGAAAAGTGGAACGGCATGCCACAAGTGACTGGATGGCTATCGAGCAGGAGCGAGGTATCTCGGTTACCACCTCGGTCATGAAATTCACCTACAGGGATTATGAAGTAAATCTCCTTGATACTCCAGGCCACCAGGACTTTTCCGAAGACACATACCGGGTGCTGACTGCCGTAGATTCCGCCATTATGGTGATAGACAGTGCCAAAGGTGTGGAAAACCAGACAGAAAAACTGATGGAAGTCTGTAGAATGCGCAACACCCCCATCATTACCTTTATCAACAAACTTGATCGGGAAGGATTGACTCCGCTGGATATCATGGGAGAAATTGAGGAAAAGCTGCAGATTGAATGTACTCCCCTTTCCTGGCCCATCGGTATGGGGAAAACGTTTAAAGGTGTCTATAATATTCATCATAAAACCCTGCATCTCTTCACCCCGGGGCAGGCAACACTCAATGAAGAGGGAATTATCATTGATGATCTTTCAGACCAGAAAGTTGACGAGCTGCTTGGAGAACAGGCGGATGAACTGCGGGATGATATCGAACTTCTTGAGGGTGCGGCCAATCCGTTTGAATATGATCACTACCTCAATGCAGGCCAGACCCCGGTTTTTTTTGGCAGCGCCGTAAACAATTTCGGTGTGCGGGAAATGCTGGACTGTTTTGTTGAGATGGCCCCGCCTCCAGGCCCGCGGCTGACCGTGACCAGAGAAGTTTCACCGGAGGAGGACGCCTTCTCAGGTTTTGTTTTTAAAATTCAAGCCAACATGAACCCGGCTCACCGGGACAGAATCGCCTTCTTTCGCATCTGTTCCGGAAAATTTACCAGGGGAATGAAGGTCAGACACCACCGACTGGGAAAGGATATCACCCTGGCTAATGCCACTATTTTCATGGCCCAGGAACGGGAAAATGTCCAGGAAGCCTGGCCGGGTGATATTATCGGTCTCCATAACCATGGCACAATAAAAATCGGTGATACCTTCACTCCGAAGGAAGAATTGAAATTCACGGGAATACCTAATTTTGCCCCCGAACATTTCCGCCGTGTACTTCTGAAAAACCCACTCAAAATGAAACAGCTTCAGAAGGGACTGGTACAATTAGCCGAAGAGGGGGCGATCCAGGTTTTTCGACCTCTGATCGGCTCGGATTATATCATGGGTGCGGTTGGTGTTCTTCAGTTTGAAGTAACCATGGCCCGGCTGAAAAACGAATATGGAGTTGATGCCATCTATGAAAATGTTGATTACCAGGCGGCCAGGTGGGTTCACTGCGAAGATAAAAAAGCCTTTGCGGAATTTGAACGGAAAAACCAGTCCTCTCTTGCCCGTGACTCCGAAGGGTTTTTAACCTATCTTGCCCAGAGTGAGTGGATGCTCAATTTTTTCATGGAAAAATGGCCGGCTGTCACTTTCGATAAAACAAGAGAAAATAAATAATAAATATTTACAGTAACTACTCACAGGGGTAGCAATTATATGATTTTATTACCTCTGAACTGTAATTGCTCACAGGTGGTGCAGATTTTTGCAGGCTCTTTTGTTTGCTATAGCCTACCTATGCGGACAAAAGAGACCGTGAAAAGCTGGGGTGGTTGTGAGTAATTACTGACAAAACTCGGCCTGCCACTTGTGAGTCCGGGATGCACCTGATTTTCATGAGTAATCAGGATTCAAATTGCTGCAGAGCACCGTGGAAAATTAAAATTTTCGTTCGAGGTCAAGGAACAGGAAAATATAAAAAACGCTGCATATTAACCATATGTGAGCATTTCTCATTTCCAGGGCCGCAGGAATCGGGTGAAAAATCAATTTTTCAAAGTGGCCTGTCAGACAATCCTGTTTCCTAGTAGCTACCACAAAACCATGAAATAAGTCTAGAAATAATGTCAGGCACCGCATTATCTTCTCCCTGAGATCTTTAAATTGTCATTAATTTGTCCGGTAAATATCACCCACACTTATTGTAACTTGAATTACGATTACGAATCACAGAACTCAATGTTGTCAGATGGGATTTCAATAATTTCTTTTTTCCGGAATGAAACCATATAACACATTGGAATAATGCAAGATAAATAAAAACAAAAAACAAAACGAAAATGGCACCAGGATTGCTACAAGAAGAGAAAAAGAAACGTGCCCCCCCAAATCGGACGGAATTTACGCAGGTTGTATTTTCTGTCCGATTTTTTTTGCCATAAAGAATCTTGATTACCCATGAAACTCAGCCGATTTGTGGATGTACCTGCTTTATCAGGCTAGCCTACGGTCAAAAATCACTGGAAATCTCAATTGACAAGGAATTCAAATGAAAAAGTGTCAAGCCAGATTATTTTCAAACCAGTACAATGTGATTTTTGAAATACGCCTGATAAAACAGGCACATCCCCATGTTCACAAGTATCAGGCCGAGTTTTGTACGTAATCAGCGTTCCACCTGGGCGTTACCGGGGCAAATTTAAAAATAACTTTTGTTATTTAGAAGATAAAGAATTGACAACTTCGAAGGGCTCTGAAAAATAAGAAATGACCTTCAACGAATGCGGAACCTCACTTAATTACTCACGGATTCAGATGACCGACAAGGGCTCTGCGATACTCATAGAAGGCTTCCCTGGAAGCGATATAAGGGTCAAAGGAGAAACGCCGCAAATCTTCGTAAAGATTGGGATGAAGAGATAA
>NZ_JBPLBA010000078.1:0-12302 GCF_054039375.1 Desulfomarina sp.
GAGTTGTTCTTCTGGGGGAGCCTTTGACGTTTTCTCTTCTCGGTTCGATTGTTTTTATTGTTCTTGGTATTGCCATCATTAATCGCAAAAAAGGTTGAACCGGTTTTCTACAGTCCCTTTATAACAGAATAATTGTCAGGTTTTCGAGGTCTGACGGTTCTGAAGTTTCCAGGTTATTCCTTTCTGTTTCGAGAAAAAATTTTACATCTGTTGCTCTATAGATATAATTATTGAGTAAGCTTTTTCTTTGGCTATCAGCGCTTTCAGCTTTTTCAACGGCAGGTTCTGTTTTTTTTTGAAATTCTTGCTTTTCGGGCGATATTTTTAATATTCCCGGCAGCCTGCAGAACTTTTTCTTAGTCAGGGAATGATGTTCAATGGAGTGGGGATATGGGATGTTTCAGACGATAGCTGTCAATCTGAAAATTCACTTTAGATTCAGGAAGCTTTTCTAGTGCAGTATGAATTTTTACCGTTTGTTATTGCTGAGTTATAGAGTCCAGCTACACCTTATCTTAAATATACAGGAGGAAACCATGAAGGATTGGCGAAGGAACGTCTTAGTTGTGATCTGTTTTTTGATTTCAATGCCTGTTTTCAGTTATGGAGAAACGTATAAAATCGGGGTGCTGGCAAAAAACGGCCCTGTAAAGGCCCTGAAAAAATGGAAATCCACCGGAGAATATCTGACAGAAAAACTGGCAGGAAAGAGTTTTGAAATTATTCCTTTGAGTTTTGATGCAGTCAATGGTGCCATTCAATCAGGAGCTGTTGATTTCTTCCTGGTTAACTCCTCAATGTATGTTACCGCCAAGGTCAGGTATGGTGCTTCAGCCATTGCCACAATGATTAATTCCAGGCAGGGACAGCCATTGCAGTCTTTTGGCGGAGTCATTTTCACCCTGGCAGAAAATGAAGACATTAATTCCCTCGTCGATTTAAAAGGAAAGACGTTTATGGCGGTGAAAAAATCATCTTTTGGCGGTTGGCAGATGGCATACAAGGAGTTGCTGGATGGTGGCATTGATCCCAATGGAGATTTTGCCAAGCTGGAATTTGGCGGAAAGCACGACAATGTTGTTTATGCGGTTATCAACGGAGCTGTTGATGCCGGTACAGTAAGAACTGATACGATTGAGCGGATGGTTGCGGCGGATGAGCTGGATATGGATGAATTGAAAATTATCAATCAGAAGAAATATAATGATTTTCCTTTCGTCTGCAGTACCAGGCTTTATCCGGAATGGCCGTTGGCTAAGTTAGCTCATGTGGGAGATGATCTGGCCTCTGAAGTCGTTGCTGTTTTGAAGGAATTGAAAAGTACTGATAAGGCGGCAAAAGACGCGAAAATTGTCGGCTGGAGGGATTCTTTGGACTACGGACCGGTTGAGGAGTTACAGAAGGTACTGAAAATTGGTGTTTACTCCGGACAGTAGAAAATTGGAGTGACATTTTTCGAACTGAACCTTTTTCCAGGGAGGAGATAACTTGTTTTCTATTTTTGATAACCGGGGCCTTCGGGTCAAATTGCTTGTACCGCTGACGATAATTCTCACTATTTCCTTTCTTATTCTGGCATACGCGGTTTCTTCCAGTCAGCAGAAACTGCTCGGCAACATGGGGGATCAACTGGCTTCAGATCTTGAGGTTTCCAGGACGACAATCGAAGGAGAGTTTGGCCGGATTTATAAAAAGATTCAAAGGATTCTGTCGGAAATGGCTGTTTCCGCAAGTGAGGAAGTCGCGGAGAAAACCAGGAAAGCCCTGGATCGGGAAAAAATGCAGGTTGCTGAGGATTGGGAAAAAAGCCTGCAGGCCAATGGCCGAAGTCTTGCTGTTCTTCTGGCTCAGGTTGCCCCCAGGGCTATTTTGACGAACAATTATTCTGACCTGGTGACTTATACCAAATCCGCATCGAACACTGATAACGTGGTCTATGTCATGTATATCCGGTCCAACGGAAAACCTTTTGTCCGCTATCTCGATAAGAGAAAAGAGAAAATTAAAAAATATATAGCCCAGGGCAGGGGCAGGAAAAAATATGAAAAAGTTCTTTCAGCATCTGCCGGAGACTCATCCGTTTTCATTGTGGAACATCCTGTTGTTACAGAAGGGAGTACCCTGGGGAAGGTACTTGTCTGTATAGATAAATCGAAGATGAACAAAACCCTGGATAAAATGTCTTCCAGGTTTGAAGGGCTTGCGGAAAACAGTGCCGGGTTGATAAGTGAAACGCTTCGGAACAGATCAAAAACAGTGGTGGATGAGCTGGCCCTTGCTGTTGGCAACATTACCAAAAAAAATAAGAGCCTGGTTTCGGGTATTCAAAAGAGAATTTTTGCAACCAACAGAGAAGTCGGCAGTAAAACAAGAAAGACCATCCTCTTTGCCGGATTGATCTGTGGTCTTGTCTTGCTGTGCAGTGTCACCGTTCTGGCGGTCAGGCTTCTTATCAAACCTGTTGAAAATGTAGCCGATCGCCTGAAGGATATCGCCCAGGGTGAAGGTGATCTCTGTACCCGCCTGCAGGTAAAAAGCAATGATGAAGTTGGTCAGCTTGCAATCTGGTTCAATGTTTTTATGGAGAAGTTGCAGGGAATAATCAAGGAGGTTGCAAAGAATACCAGGAGTGTTACCCGCTCATCCGATGAGCTGACATCAATTGCAGAAGAAATGTCGGTTGGCGCCAATGCCACTTCCAGGAAATCTGAAAAGGTTTCTGCGGCAGCAGTGAAAATGAGTGAGGAGATGATTTCCGTGTCAGATTCCTGTGAGGAGGCTGCCGCCGATATGAATACGATTGCCGCTGCCGCTGATGAAATGACGAACAGTATCCGGGATATTGCCGGTAGCTCTGAAAAAGCAAAAACCATAGCCGGTCAGGCCGTGTCCCGGGTAGGCAAGACAGTTACAAAGATGAACAGTCTGGGGCAGGCGGCGACGGATATCGGCAGGGTCACTGAAGTTATCACCGATATTTCGGAACAGACCAATCTTCTTGCCTTGAACGCGACAATAGAGGCAGCCAGAGCTGGTGAAGCCGGCAAAGGGTTTGCAGTTGTTGCAAATGAGATCAAGGAACTGGCTCGCCAGACAGCAGATGCCACAAGGGAGATCAGGGAGAAGATTTCGAGTATTCAGAAGTCCACGGATGAAACAGTTTCCGATATTGATCAGATCCGTGAGGTGATAGAAGACGTGAGCGAAACAGTGTCTGTTATTGTCACGGCCGTGGACGACCAGCTGGAAACCACAAGAGAAATTGCGGAGAATGTAGGCAGTGCGTCCCGGGGCATTCAGTCGGTGAATCAATCCATAGCGGAAGGAGCAAGGGAAGCTGATGAAATGGCTGGTGAGATTGCAGTTGTGAATGAACAGGCCGGGCAGATGGCTGAAAGCAGTGGCAAAGTCAACAGAAGGGCCGTTCAGTTAAATGAAATGTCGGCATCCCTTCAGGAGTTGATCGCCGGTTTTAAAGTTGAAGAATGTGATAAACAGCCAGTCTCTTTTAAATAACTTTTGTTTTTTAAAGAAATTTTTAATTATCCTGAAATTGACATTTCCGTGCTTTTTTGAATCGGTGAACTCATCACTGATGAGCAGCCGGGAAGCGTTTTTGTCTCATTGAGAGAAAACAGGAGAAATGAAATTCGATAATATGGAAGAAAAGTCCTGATATACGGAAAAAGGAAACAGGCAGTACTTTATTTTTGTACTGCCTGTTTTTTCTGATAGGATCCAGTTCAAATGGTTTTCTGTTTTTTATTCTTCCTGCGTGTTGCTGCCAGACCAATAAGGCCGGTCCCGAAAAGCAACATGGTAGCAGGTTCCGGTACAGGGTCTGGATTTATTGATCCATTCCGTACTTCAAAGATATATTGTCCGGCTATGCTGGAGTTCAGGCTGCCCGCTATCAGGGCGTTTGGACCACTGTCCAGAAAGGCCCCATTAACTGCAGAACCCAGTAATTCATATGAATTGGCTACGCCGTCACTCCAGCCTGCCCGGGCAGAATCTCCACCCAGCCCATTTGTGCCGCCACTGGCATTCCCGGTTTCCCATTGAATCTGGTCATAGTTGAATTCGATATCAAAATTACCTGCACCGGTATCCGAGCGATCTGTCAGAATAAGCTGAAAACTGTTGAGCTTGTTGTTTTCACTGGAAAAGTAACCGACATCAATCCAGTTGACGCCAAAGACATTGTGTCCATTCAGAATGGCCGAACCGTATTGGACATTATCACTGTTTCTTGTGTCAACATCTGCGAAGAAAGGCGCGATGATCGGCGTACTGGTACTGAGCAGGTTAAAGGGAGTAAAAGTGCTCAGTGAGCTGTCGAAAGTGACATTACCATTGTTGTTCACGAACAGCTGGCTGTAGGTGGTTCCAAAATAGTTGGCATTAAAACCGATAGTTACAGCCCCTGTTGAAGAATCATCATTTGATGCCAGGGTGTTGCTGAAAAGGTTGGCATCATGAATTGCAGTGGCCTGGGCAACGCCTGTGAAGCAGAAACAGGCAATTGCCAGGGTGGAAAGGGTTTTTCTGATCATTTTTCAATCTCCTTTTGGGAATGGTTGAATCTCTATAGTTAGAGATTCAAATTTGTTCCTAACTTGCAATTACCTTGCCATGCCAGGATAAGAATTTGATCAGGATTGCAGTGTGAAATTTTTCATTATAGTGAAATAGTTTGCATTGAAGATCATTGTTGAATAGGTTTGTTCTTCAACTTATCAACACGAATAATTCAGGAATCAGTTTTATAATGAACACTAAGAGTTTTACTGGTGCTGTTTTGCTATCTTTTTTGCTGGTGTTTGCTTCTGGTGCCAAAGGGCATTGTGAATTTATTAAAACCAAGATTGCTGTTCTCGATTTTGAGGTGCATGGAAAAGCGTTTTATACTCAGGATATGGGGGCAATAGTTTCGGAATGGTTTATTACAACTCTCGTAAAGGATGGACGTTTTGATGTTGTTGAGCGGGCCATGTTGCAAAAGATCCTGGCTGAGCAGAAATTAGGGGCAACAGGGCTTATTGCTGAGGACAGTGCCAGCAGGATTGGAAAAATACTGGGTGTGAAAATTATAATCACCGGGTCAATTCTCCATCTCACGGGAAATATCGAAGTCAATTCCCGTATAATCAATGTGGAAAATGGCTCAATTATTGCCGCTGAAAACATCCGTTGTGGTTCCGAATCTGAGTTGCAGACAAAGATTAAAAGACTGACCGCCAGAATTGTTAAAAATTTTCCACTGACCGGGTATATTGTGAAGAGGAAGAACCAGTCAGTTATGATTGATCTTGGTCTGGACAGTGGAATTCATGCGGGAATGGAGTTTATCGTCTATAAAGAGGGATCGGTCATAAAGCATCCCAAGACTGGAGAAGTTCTTGATGTGGAACAGATTCTTACCGGTCGTATCAGGATAACAAGGGTTCAGAGAAATATGGCCGAGGCTTCAGTACTCAAGGAAGAGGGAGCCGGCGGGATCAGTTATGGTCAACTGGTGAAAAGTGTCCAGACTATCCGGAAAGGATCGGAAACAAAAAATCTTGGAGACGGATGGGTGCTGACACTGCGTGAAGTACCGGATCTCGGGGGCAATGAATTGCGGCTGACTTTCAGAACAGTTCCGCCCGATGCGTCAATCCGTATTCTCAATATCGGGCCCAGGTATTTTCCCGGTATGGTTCTGCAGAGTGGCAGATATCATGTCGAAATTTCGAGACCGGGCTATCAGACAGCTATAAGATGGCTGACTCTTCTGGCCGGGAGGGAGGTGGTCTGTGCCAAAACCCTTTCACCTCTTCCGGCAATAGTTGAGGAGTCTGCAGTAGAAACCAAAACAGAGCCTGAGTCGGTTCCGGAAGAAATCAGGGAAGAGATATCACCTTTGGTGCTTCTCCTCAGGTCAAATGACGCCAGGGATAAAATCAAGGCTGCAAAAGAAATCATCAATGGTGAAAATATTGACAGGCATATCTATCAGGAGGTGGAAAAGCAACTTCTGGACGGCTATGAAAACGAGGACGGAGGAAGGCGGCATACCGATGCCATGGCATGGCTTTGCAAGGCTCTTTCTTCATCCCATGACGAAAAATATTCCGCTACTCTCGAAACAGTTCGTGACAATTCACCATCTTTTAAGCTGACTATGTATGCGGCCACCTCTCTTCTGCAACTATAGAGTGCATTGAAAAATCAGAATTTTCGTTCTAGTGTCACGTCAACGATGAAATGACGTAATATTGCGCTGCAATTTTTTGTGCCATTCTGCCCGCGGCTTTGAGCACATAGTTGAGCTATGTAACATAAGCCGCAGGTGGGATGGCGCGAAAAAGGACAAGCAAGATACGTCAGAGCAGTGTTAACGGGACACTAGTATAAGTGTAGTAAAAATGAATAGTTATATGTTTGATGAGTGGTTGCAAGGTATGTTGTAATTACGTTCCTGGAGAATGACCTGAATGTCAAATGATCATCATTCCCGGAAGAAACAGATAGAGACAAACGGATTCAGAAATCTGTTGTTTTTTCTTTTACTCTATATTCTTGGAAGCCCCTTTCTATCTCCTTATCACTCGTTGACTGTTTTTGCCCATCTTTCCCTTTCCACTGTTATGTTTTTTACGATCTATACTGTCCGGAAGCAGGACAGGCACAGGTCTTTTGCCATTGTCCTTCTTATGCCGATACTTGTTCTGTACTGGCTGGGTATTTATGATATTATTCGTTTCAGTCGTATGGGAGCCTATTTTCTCCTCTCGATTTATTTTGGACTTCTGGTTTATTCGTATATCACCCGGATTGCGTCCTGTCAGAGAGTTACTCGAAATGTTCTTTACGCTACCTTTTGCCTTTACCTGATTATCGGTTTATTCTGGGGTACACTGTATACTCTCATGGATGGGTTGCTGCCGGGATCCTATGGCGGCCTGCTACTGGATGATCCCAACAACCATTCCATTCATATTTTCAACTATTTCTCTCTGATTACCCTTACAACAGTCGGTTACGGCGATATTTTTCCCAGGACTCCAGGTGCAGCCTCTCTCTGTCAGGTTGAGGCTATCTTCGGTCAGTTTTTTACTGCGGTTCTTGTTGCCTGGTTGGTGGGGATGTATATCTCCGAGAAAAAGGGGACAAAGTTGGACCTCGATAGAGAGTGACAAGGGTAATCTGAAAACACAGTTTTCTTTTTGCTATCACCTGCTTCAGCCTCATTGAAATGGCTTGCACGGTCATCTTTTATGGTATAGGCTTGATGAAAATGCAGGTGAAACAGTGCAGCAGATTACATGAAATGGAGAGAGAAATGGTGGAAAAAAATTCCCTTGAACGGACAGGTGGGTTTAAAATACTGCATCAGATACTGGTGACCATGTGTATAATTGCGCTTATTCCTCTGGGTGGTCTCTGGTATATCAGCATTTACAAGTCCAGGCAGGACTGGACCACCAATATTTTTCATAATCTTGCCACCACAACTGAGGCGCTTTCCCGAAGTGTTGATGAATGGACAACCATGAACCTCAGGATGCTGGCACAGAATGGTGTTACTCCCGCAATACGCAGTATGGACAGTGAGTTACAGAATCCTGTATTGAAAACAATGAGTAATTCGTATGACTGGGTTTATCTGGCTTTTACTATTCTGCCAAATGGGAAAAACCTGGGACGAAGTGATGGTAAACCACAGAAATACTATGGTGACCGGAATTATTTCAAGCAGGTTATTGCCGGTCGATCAGTCGGACAGCAGGTTCTCCTGGGAAAAACATCCGGGAAACCCGCTCTCGTTCTTGCCAAACCAATTGTTGGAGAGAGAAATAAAAAACTTGGGGTTATTGCCATTGCCATGACCCTCGAGGATCTGTCAAAAACTGTCACTAAAACGAAAATCGGCAAAACCGGTTTTGCCATTCTGCTTGATGAAAACTATCGTCTTATTGCCCATGGAAAAGGTGCAGTGACTGCCGAACTTCAGGATTACAGTTATCACCCGGCACTCAGGCAAAGGAACAGGTTTGATCAGAACTCTTTTGTCTTTGAGGACAACGGGCATAAAATTGTTTCCTATACCAGTAAAACCCGGCAGGGCTGGACACTAATCGTTCAGCAGGACTACGCCGAGGCCTATGGCGCTGCTGACCGCGCCCGTCAAAACGCTGTTGTGCTGCTGATTATAACCTGTCTTACTGTTCTTGTTATTGCTTATCTGCTGGCCAATCGTTTAAGCACACCAATCCGTAATCTGACACAGATCGCGGATGAAATCAGCAGGGGAAAACTGGATGCGGAAATAAGAGAAACAACACGTGGGGATGAAATTGGTGCACTGGCGCGGGCAATCGAAAGAATGGGTGTCAGTCTGCAGATGGCGTTTGACAGATTACGTAGAAGGTAAGTTGCCATGACCCGGGATTACAAACCTTTAAAGGATATTGTTGATGAGATAGGGAGGCTGTATCGAAGTCGTGCAACAGGGACTCTTTTTGTGGCAACCGGCGCAAATAAATCCGCACAGATACTGTTTAAGGATGGAGATATAACGTCCATCTATTTTTTCAACAGACACGGTCGGGATGCCCTGGAGAAAATGTCGACGATTAAAGTTGGCCGTTATCGTTTCCAGAAAGGATTTACTCCTGGCCGTAAACGGGCTGATCTACCCGATACAGATGTTATTATTGAAAGGCTCACAGGTTTCTGCGGGGTGGAGTCTCCTCCTGAAACTGTCCGATCTTCAGGCCCCGGAGGAGGAATAAGCGAGGAAGATAAATCTGTTCTTGAAAAAAGCCTGGTTGAATATATCGGGCCGATGGCGGCGATTGTCTGTGAAGATTATTTCCATGGGGAGATGGATTTACAGGATATTGTGGAAAAGCTGGCTTTGGAGATTCCCTCACCTCAGCAGGCAGTTAAATTCAGAGAAGAGGTTCTGAAGAAGCTGAAGTGAAACTTTTCATGGTACCCGGAACTGATCGAACCTGTAAAACAGGGTTGAATGAATAACGGAACAGACCTGACGAAAGGGGCGATTTTACCTCGGCTGGTTAAGCTATCTCTTCCTATCATAGGCACTTCGTTCATCCAGATGGCCTATAATTTAACCGATGTCATCTGGCTTGGCCGGATGGGCGCTGCAACGGTAACAGCTGTGACTACTGCCGGTTTTTTCATGTGGCTGCTGTACAGCTTTTTCTATGCTGCAAAGTCCGGTACCGAGACTCTTGTCGCGCAGGCTGCCGGCAGAAAAGACATGAAAGAGGCTGGAGAGATTGCTGAAAATGCCCTTACTGCCAGTTTCTACGGTTCAATTGTCGTCAATGTTCTGTTGTTTCTTTTTGCAGCTCACCTGCTGCAGTTTTTCAAACTGGATACTGTTGTACTGCAGCAGGCAACCGGTTATCTGAAAATAATATCTTTTGCCCTGATTTTCGGGGCGTTGAATCCGGTCCTCAGTGCTGTCTATATCGGAAACGGAAACAGTAAAACACCGTTTATTGTGAATTCGATTGGACTGGTTGTCAATATCATCCTCGATCCACTGCTGATATTCGGTCTTCTCTTCTTTCCTCCCCTCGGTGCTGAAGGGGCAGCCCTGGCGACTGTATTTTCAAATACGCTGGTTTTTTCCATTTTTGTAATAAACCTGAAAAAATCCGGATCGATACTGCCGGGATTGAGGTTACCGGCACCTCTGAAAACAAAAATTCTTGGCAGAGTGATGCGGATCGGTGCACCAGTGGCCTGTCACCAGGTGGCATTCTGCCTGTTTTCCATGGTAATCGGCAGGATTGTTTCATCTTTTGGCACGATTCCCCTGGGGGTGCAGAATATTGGTATGAATATTGAGGCACTCTCATGGAGTACCGCACTCGGGTTTTCGACGGCTCTCAGCGCTTTTACCGGACAGAATTACGGGGGAGGTCGGTATGAGAGGATTCGGACAGGGTATTACTGTATTCTGGGGTTGAGTGCGGCAATAGGTCTTCTGGCAACTGTGGCATTCGTTGCTTTCGGTTCAGAGATTTTTTCTCTTTTTGCCAAAGATCCGGAGATGGTGAATGTTGGTATTCTTTATCTGAAAATTCTGGCGGTTTCCCAGGTATTCATGGCAATGGAAATTGCAACAACGGGGGGCTTCTATGGTCTCGGCAGGACAAGAACCCCCTCCGTCATCTCCATAGTCTTTACCGGGCTCAGGATTCCGGCGGCTTATATCCTGGTAGATTTCACCCATTATGGGTACAGCGGCGTCTGGTGGATTATCACCATCAGCAGTGTTATCAAAGGGCTTGTTGCTGTAAGCCTTTATTTTCTTCTGCTGAAAAAACTGTTGAAGGTAAAATGAAGAGCCTGTCGGGGCTATTCATCCCATATAGTTCTCATGGTATAAGGAGAACCGTTTTTGGTGAAAAAGGAGCCATTTACATATCTGTACCCCCGGTTAAGTCTGTTGATGGCAAGCATATCATTTTCGTCGAGTTTCACATCAGCGGCAGCCAGGTTTTCTTTCAAACGTTTGGGGTTGGTTGATTTGGGAATAACGATGGTTTTTCGTTTGAGTGCCCAGGCAAGGAGAACCTGAGCTGGTGATATGGAGTGTTTTTCTGCAATGGCGGTTAGTTCTGGTGTGTTGAGCAGTGTCGGTTCATTCTGTTTTTTCATTTTAGGTGGTCGATCTCCTGAACCAAGAGGTGAATAGGCCGTCAGGAAAATGTTCCTTTTTTTACAGAACTGGAGCATTTTATTCTGCTGCAGGTAGGGGTGGAGTTCTATCTGATTGACGGCTGGTTTTATTGTTGCTTCTAAGTGAAGTTTTTCCAGTTTTCTGATACTGAAATTGCAGACTCCAAGAGTTTTTACAAGACCCTGTTCCACACACTCTTCCATGGCCTGCCATGTGTCTTCCAGAGGGAGTTGTTCCAGGGGGATGTATTCGTCAGGGGTTCGGGGAAAGATGACATCTCGTACAAAGGCAACCGGCCAGTGGATCAGGTAGAGGTCAAGATAATTCAGGCGGAGATCAAACAGTGTTTTTTTCAAGGCCGGAAGCACATCCTCCGGTGCATGGCTGTTGTTCCAGAGTTTTGAAGTGATCCATATCTCATCCCTTTTGACTATTCCTTCTTTCAAGAGAGGAGCAAGACCATCACCAACTTCTTTTTCATTCTCATAAATCGGCGCACAGTCAATATGGCGATAGCCGATCCTGACAGCCTCTCTGAGAACAGTCAGAATTTCATTTCTGTTGGATTTCCACGTTCCGAGACCTAAGGCGGGAATTGTCGTATTATTATTCAGGGTGTAATATTTCATAAGACTCCTTTAGTCTGTTTTTTAATTATCTCTGAACGGGGATTGCCCAAGAAAGAAGTTGGAGGTGAGCAAGTGGTCCATTCTTTCATATTATCGTGTTCAGTGAGTGTGGTCAATGGTCTGCAGTAAAATCGTTTTGGGAAATATATCGTGCATTTCAACCCGTGGTATGCTGTGAGGAGTTGCGTCTGGATGCCTGGCTGGAGCTTTATATGTAGTTTTACCTAAATCCTGCACTTCAAAAAATGGAAAAATATAATTATAAACTGATTTCAATACGTTATGATATAGCTAACAAATTCGGTCATTCACATTTTAGGTGAATGTACATTTTTTCATTTTCTTTGCCCTGTGGGATTGGCAATTTTACCGAATCTACTTCATTTTCAATGACTTGAAGTATGCCTACACGTCAGCGCCATTGAACCTCGCATCTCCGGCAAACTTGCCAATTGCAGGATTTAGGTTTAATGTTGTTTCATACCGAAAGAAAATCACTCAATATGCGATCTGAAAATTATGACGGAAATGGCTAGGAATCCAGAGAAATACAACACGGCACCGTTTCAGGAAGAAAGTAGTCTTGAGAATTTTTTCACTGGCACTCAGCGGGGTGAGCTGTTGTCTCAAATGAAAGAGGCTGTAATTGGTGGAGCTCCTCTTCTTGTTCTCACGGGGGAAGAAGGAAGTGGGAAGACGATGTTGTGCCGGATGTTGGAACAAGATGGGCCAGCAGATTTTTTAACGGTTTTTTTCCCCCGAACGGTAGAGTCTTTTGATGATGTTGTGCGAATAGTCGCTATGCGCCTTGGTGTGAAGTTGACAACAGTGCCAGAAGATAAAGGCACTGGAGCTCTTGATCATATTATTGCGACCTTGAAAGGTGAACAGAAAAAATTGCTCGTTGTTTTTGATGAAGCCGAAAATATTTATCTGGCTACGTTGGAACGTATTCGCAAAATGGT
>NZ_JBPLBA010000079.1:0-3524 GCF_054039375.1 Desulfomarina sp.
TAATTACTCACGGATTCAGATGACCGACAAGGGCTCTGCGATACTCATAGAAGGCTTCCCTGGAAGCGATATAAGGGTCAAAGGAGAAACGCCGCAAATCTTCGTAAAGATTGGGATGAAGAGATAATTTGTTGACTCTGGTTGTGCTGTAATAGGCAAAATCAAGATACCGGTTTTCATGGAAATAAGGCACCGGATGACTGTAAATATCTACGATAAATCCAACCGTATCCCTGCTGTTTGACGGCCCGAAAATCGGCCAGCAGAAATAAATACCCTCTCCTACTCCCCATTTCCCAAGCGTCTGACCAAAATCCGCCTTTTTAAAAACCATATCAAATTCCTGATCTGCCACATCCCCGAAACCGTATACACCAAGAGTTGAATTAATAACAAACCGACCGAGAACCCTGCCGGCACCCGCAAAATCCCCCTGCAGCAATGTGTTCAACAGACGTACGGGGCTGCTCATGTTGCGGAAGAAATTACCGATACAGACCCGAAGCTCCTCGGGCAACACCCACGAATAACCATCAGAAACCGGCTTCAACACCCAGTCATACAGTTTGTCGTTGAATTCAAAAAAAACCCTGTTCATCGGCTCCAGAGGATCGCTTATTGCAAACTCCTCCGCGTCTCCGAATTCATCAAACTCGTCATCGTCAACAAACTCATCAGCCAGCAGATCCGGGATATTATTATCTTCCGCCCCCCAGGCGACAGTATAATGCACTGGTGAAAAAGCAAGAACAGCAAATATAAGGAAAATTCTCAGAATAAAATTCATCGCCACCCTTTTTCTAATTGAGGTCCGGTATATCATTTTTTTCATCAGCTCCACTCTACTCGATAATTCTGACAATCTTCCCATAAGGCTGCCTTTGAATGTCCTTTTTCTCCCAACTTTGCATTATTTTCTCTTTTATCCGCCAAAATAACTGCGGGGTACCTTGAAAAATAAGAATTTTCTTTCGAAAGCAGGCAGACTCCCAATCCGGCTGAGTTTCATTGGCCGTGACGCATAAATCTGATTAAATGCAATTTTTCATAGTGTCCTGCAGGTTTCAAACCATAAACACAAACAGTCCTGCAATTATAATAAGAAACGAAAATGGAATAACAAGGGCCCTGGAACTGAGCGGATCTCCCGCCAGCGCTCGTTCAATCACCCTGTATGTGGCATACAGGGAGGCAAAAAAACCACCAAGCACCGTCAATGTCTTCAAGACGGCAGTGCTGTCTGAACTGAGCAGCCGGATATCTTCATAACTGAAAGGCAGGCCAAGCCACTCCTGAATATTGGGTAAAATACGCCCGGCCCCACTGACAAAAAATTCAAGATGAACGGCCAGGTAGCCCCCAAGAATCATGGGAATAAAACCATAACCGAAAAGCGGCAGCAGCAGTTTTTTGTCCATTTTGGCATAAAGACACTGCAGACTGACCATCAGGTAGTATCCAAGCTGAAAGACAAAGATACAGAAAAAAAAGACAAAAGAGGCAGCGAGAAAATGCGGCAGGCCGAGACCAATTTCCGAGAACAGGGAAACCAGCCATTCTGCAAGGCCTGAGAACTCATCCTTCAGGGCAAAGGGAAAGAAAATAGCGGTCATGGAAACCACAAGGAAACTGTCGGCATTCCGGGGTGTGGCAAGGGCCCATAACTCCTCGGGAGCAAGCCGGATATTCAGTTGAATTGAGCTGTTATCACAGTTTTTTATACATTTGGCACACATGATACAGTCCCGGTTGTTATCAACCAGGTAAGGATGTCTGAACATGGGGCAGCCGGGAACCAGCGAATCTCCCGCAAAACAGGAATGATCCTTACAGCGGTTCAGGCAGACATGGCGGTTTGCCCGCAGCTCGACAATGGACGGCATGGAAAAAATCGCGTTCACCGCCCCCAGGGGACAGAGATAACGGCACCAGGTTCTTCTCGAATAAAGTACACTGGAAACGAGGGAGCCAATAGTAATAATGAGAATGATGCCACCGGTGAGATAAGGACTGTTGTATGCGTCCCAGACAATTTCCACCCAGAAGACCACAATACAAAGCAGGGCCATTATCCAGCCGGAGTATTTTTTGATAAAAAGAGGTGTTTTCCGGCTCGGCCTGAGCAGATTCTGGAGAATTGTACCCGGAACTGCAAGGGTGCAGACACTGCACCAGGTTCTGGCGAGAAAAAAGAAAGAAAAAAACATGAGCGGCCAGCCGATATACCAGGCCAGAGTCAGACCACCATTGGACTCCGGATTCCTCGGTCCGAAAAAGAGCGTCAAAACAGTTACAAGAAGAAAAAAGCCGACTATAACCTGGGGCACACGGGGGAAGACAGCACTGCGGAAAAATTTCCCGATCCATGGCACACGCAGGAGATTATACTCCCACTTCCCTTCTGTCTTGGGCAGGCCGAGAAGAATCTGTTCCGGCAGGATTTCGTCTCTTTTGGCCAGCATCACTGCCCGACGAACAACACTCGACAGCTCGGTCAGGTTCCCCGGCCAGTCATAGTTCATTAGAATACCGAGTGTTTCCGGACTTACTCTGGTGATTTTCTTGCCGTATTCCCTGCTGTACTTCCCGAGGTAAAAAGAGATAAGCCGTGGAAGATCCTCCTTGTGCCCACGCAGGGGAGGAACTTCAAAATTTTGTTTTTCAAAGAGATTCAGCATGCGTGGGATGAATTTTTCCGTACTGCGCAGAAAATCCAGGGGATGGTTCGAAATAAATACAACCCTGGACTGCATTGCCAGCAGGCGGTCGGTATCCATATGGGTATAGGTACTGCTCTCAATCGCCCTGAGCAACCGTTCCTGCAAACTGCTCTCCATAAGATGGGCATGGGTAAAGACGAGAGTACCACCGGAGGTCTGCTCAAGAATGCCTGCCCGTCGGGCCCTTGCAAAGGGATAGCCGGTCTGCTCGGTGCCGAACAGTTTTCTCTCCAGGCGTGGCGATTCAAATTCCCGCAGATCAATCTCCCTGAACGGACCATCGGCCCTCACCGACTGGAGATGAATCTCCCTGGCAATAATTGATCTGCCGGTTCCGGTTTCACCCACAAGAAGGTAAGGGGCATCGTTTGCGGCGAAGCGGTCTATCACCTCCTGGGTCTTTCTTGCCGTCCGGGACTGTTTGATCTCCTCGTTTTTCCGGTCAATCAATCGGCGGAGACGGGTGGCGGAGAACGACTTGTCCCTGAAAAGAATAACATCATCAGCACCAGAGGCCGCATCACCGCCAAGTTCCTCCCCTGCGCTGTCCATTTGGTCACGAAAGGCTACCCGCAGCCTTTCAGCCAGGAGAGCATCAAGGCGGTTATGAATTCCGGGATTTGCCAGAAGAGATAATTTGAAATAGCGCTTGTCAAAACAGATTACAACCAGATCACCCAGGGCCCGCACCCCGACCGAGCGTGGTTTGCCGGTGAGAATACCGGTCTCACCGAAATGTCCACCCGGACCTATCCGACCGACAATACGACCGACACCGTCATCACGGGTCAGCACAAGTTCGGC
>NZ_JBPLBA010000080.1:0-3589 GCF_054039375.1 Desulfomarina sp.
TGGGGTTTTCCCGGTGGATACGGTTTTATCTGACTTATATTTTCAGGAATAACGAGTTTCAATTTACGTCACCATTGATAGTTTTCAGAGAAACCGGCACAACCCCTTCACTGTTCTTCCGGTTATCCTCGCCCGGAAAAATCAAAGGATTTAAATATCAATTAAAAATCAAGCTCCGGCCTTTTCAGATCAACCTCTCTTTCCAGGTAAGAGCCCGTTTGGAAAAGCTTTTCCTCCATGAAATGATTTGCCTGAAGCTGAATCCCAACCGGCAACCCTTCACGGGTAAAACCACCGGGGACCGACATACCCGGAATTCCAGCAAGATTTGCTGAAATTGTCATTATATCAGAAAGATAAACAGAAAGAGGATCATCCTTGTTTTCCCCCATTCTCCAGGCCGGCAAAGGAGTTACCGGCGAAAGAATGACATCACATTCATCGAAAACATTTTTATAATCTTTTAAAATAAGCGTTCTTACCTGGGAAGCTTTTTTATAGTAGGCGTCATAATAACCGGAAGAAAGAGCATATGTTCCTATTAAAATACGTCTTTTAACCTCATCCCCGAAACCCGCGGAACGGCTGTTCTTGTACATCTCAAGTAAAGTTTCACTTTTATTATCTCTATATCCGTAAAGTGCCCCATCATACCGGGCAAGATTGGAACTGGCTTCTGAGGGAGCAATTATATAGTAAACAGCAACACAGTATTCCGTATGCGGGAGGGAGACATCTCTTATTTCCGCACCTCCTTCCCTCAGGATATTTATCCCGTTTTCCACTATTGCAGCAATTTCAGGATCAAGACCCTCAGCAAAATATTCTCTGGGAACACCCACTTTTATTCCTTTAATACTCCTGCCGATAAAATCGGAAAAATCGGGAACAGGTTGCTTTACTGATGTTGAATCTTTTTTGTCATATCCACTGATACTCTGCAAAAGCCTTGCGCAGTCGTCAACATTTCCAGCAATGGGACCCACCTGGTCAAGTGAGGATGCAAAAGCAACCAGACCAAACCTGGAGACCCTGCCATAAGTTGGTTTTATTCCTACCACCCCACAGAGGGACGCAGGCTGTCGTATGGATCCTCCTGTATCAGAACCTAGAGAACCCAGACATTCCATGGCAGCAACCGAAGCTGCCGATCCTCCCGATGATCCACCGGCCACATAACCTCTTCTGTAGGGATTGTGAGGTGCCCCGGAAAAACAGGTTTCAGATGTTGAACCCATGGCAAATTCATCCATAGCCACCTTACCGAGGATGACCCCTCCTTCCTTTTTTATTTTCTCAATGACAGTTGCATCAAATACAGGAACAAAATTTTCCAGCATTTTTGACCCGCAGGTTGTTCTCAGGCCCTTTGTGGAAAGAAGGTCTTTTATTGACAGAGGGATACCACAAAGGAGTCCTCCTTCTCCACGACCTCTTTTCCCGTCGGCTTCCGCCGCCTGGTGAAGAGCACCTTCCCTGTCAACAGTGACAAAAGCATTCAGTTGGCTGTCAATTTTTTCGATTCTATCAAGACAGTTACGGGTCAGTTCAACAGAAGAAATTTCACCCTGCTCCATTTTTTCCAAAGCCTGACCTATGGTCAACTTGTATAAATCCATATATTTATTTAAACCTTTGAGAAATTACAGTTCAGAGGCATTAAAACAACAGCATTATTGCCCCTGTAAATATTCACCTGACTCCGAGCCTGTCAATTGCAGGATTTAAGTTTATCTGAAAATTCCCGGCTGAAAACTGTACCGTCACGGTCGGGGTTTTCGTTGGCTTTTTGTACCCTCTGTGTATAAATGGCCGAGCCATAGATTTCAACCGTGCAGGTTTATATGATTTTCGGAACATGAAAACTTTCCCCATCCTGTCGGGGTGCATTTGCCAGGGCTTTCTCTCTTGGAAGGGATTCAAGAATAACATCATCCCGGAAGGCATTACACACTGAAAAAACATGTGTAGTCGGTTCCACGTCCGCTGTCTCCAACTCATCTAGTTTTTCCACGTATGATAAAATTGTATCAAGCTGAACTGTTACTTTTTCCAATTCTCTTTCAGTTAGAGTCAATCGTGCAAGATGTGTGATATGTTCAACTTCTTTTTTTGATATTTTTTTCATTGGGTTACGACCTTTTTTCCATAAAGATTTTCCAGTGATTTTTCAGAAAAACCGTTTTCCGGAAGCTTGAAATCCACAATAGATCGAGCAAAAGCTTCAACAACAGCCGGTTCAAACTGGGTTCCGCTGCAGCGGTATAGTTCTTCAACAGCCTCTTCCATAGTTTTATTTTCCCTGTAATTTCTCCGGGAAGTCATGGCATCATAGCTGTCAACAACTGTTATAATTTTAGTTAGAATATCAAGTTCGTCGCCACAGAGACCATCAGGATAACCCTTACCATCAAATCGCTCATGGTGGTGTCTTATAATAAACTGTTCCTTTTTCATGAAACCCAGTGGTTTTATGATGTTTGCTCCCACACTTGGATGTTTCCTGATCAAAAGCCACTCTTCATCGGTCAGTTTTCCCGGTTTCTGAATACATGAAAGATCTATAACCAGTTTTCCTATATCGTGAAACTGTGCGGCACGCCTTAAAATAAGAATTTCACTTTCCGGCAGCTCCATGGCCAGACCAAGCATAAGAGCGTATTCAGTAACCCTGATTGTATGACCGGCAGTGTAATAATCCTTTTCTTCCATGGCATTCTGAAGACTGCTCATCAACTGCACGGTCGCATTTTCCAGACTATTACTGTAAGTGAGAAGCAGTTTGTTCTGCTCTTCAAGCTGCCGGGCTTTTTTTTGAATATCATCTTCCAGGGATTGCCTGTATCTGCTCTCTTTGAGAACATACATTCTCTTTTCAATGGCCCTGCGTATTTTTACATTGAAAATATCCAGGTCTTCGATTGGCTTTGTCAAAAAATCATAAGCGCCCAGATTAATGGCCTTGACAGCATAATGCATAGATCCGGCACCGGTCAGAAAGAGAACAGGAATATCAAGTCCCAGCCTGTTGAGATGATCCATGGTTTCAAAACCATTCATTTCTGGCATATTTATGTCCAGAATTATAACGTCATAACTGCTGTCGACTATTTCAAGAGCCTCTTTTCCACCAATAACCGTATCCACCTGATGGCCGAACATCTCAAGTATCTTCGATACAGTGGTTCGCACCATTGCGTCATCATCGGCAACAAGTATTTTGGTTGGCCCCCTGTTCATTTCAAAAGCATTTCACTGTAATAATTTCTACTTGAAAACATAAACGTCCGCTGGCTGTACAGCCCGGTTTATTACTGATAATATTAATCTTTTTCAAATGATTACTAATAAAATTCAGCCAAATTGAGAATGTGCCTGCTTTATCAGGCTAGCCTGCGGTCAAAAATCACCAAAAATCTTAATTGATAAGGAATTCAAATGAAAAAATTTACATTCACTCAAAAAGTGAATAGCCAAATTCGTTAAATACATCTTAATACATTGAAATCAAGTTATATTTATATTTTTTCATTTTCTGAAGTGCAGGATTTAGGTCTGAAGTGTAATTCGCAATGGATAGGTTGCGCTT
>NZ_JBPLBA010000081.1:0-2214 GCF_054039375.1 Desulfomarina sp.
TGAGTCGTACAATCGGAGCCACCTTTTTTTTCTTTCGCAGATGGGTTTTCATAAATAGCAGATAGAACAGTCCCGTTCCGGTAAAGGCAATCAGCAGGTCGAAAAAATCAATCTGGAACAGTTTGGCATTGATCTGGTTCATAAACTGTTTTTCAGGTGCGGCCACGCCAAGCCAGAAATTGGGACGATCCGTATTCAATGGCTGCAGTGATGCCAGCCATGGCTGTTTTCCTTTGAGAAACTGGACAACCTGGTTTCTTGGTTGTCCTGAATCGTTCCACTTGCGGATAAGGATATCAAGCAGTTCGTTTTTCTGGGAAATTTCATCAGAGTTGCTTGAAATATACGTGTTTTCGGAAGAGTTGATGAGAAAGACGATTCCTGAATATTTTTTATTCCTGATGGACAGGAATTTCTCGATATTGGCAAGAGGAATATTGAGTCCGAAGACCGAATAGATCCGGGAACCGTTATGTTTCCATGAAACGGAGGTGGTGATTCCTTTTTCCTTTGAGTAAATGAATGTTCGCACAGGGGTGATGTGGATACGGTTTTTTTTGTCGGGAGCAAAAAACCAGCTCATTTGCCGGGGATCATAGTTATCAGTTTTTTCCCATGTTTTCAGTGGCCTGTCCACCGCCTGCCATTCAGCAAAATGAAGAGTTCGGGGGATGTTCTTTAACTCATGTGAGTACCTTGTGATTTTCTTTTCACCATCTTTGTAGAGAAAATATTCGTCTCCTTTGCTGTTGGCCAGGACAAGACTGTTGATGATGGTCTTGTTTCCCAGAAGAGGAAAGAACAGTTTATTAAGATCGTGGATGTTTTCGTAATGAAGAGCACCATTGGCTCCCCATTCCCTTACTATATTGAGTTGTTCCGTGATTGAGGCAAAGAATACCCGTATTTCGCCCAGTTCGACATTGCTGATTTCTGAAATCAGAGTGGGTGCAATTTCTGTTTTGATTTTCAGGTATTGATAGATATTGATACCAGCCAGAAAAAAAATGAAACTTGTGGTCAGTAGAAAAATCTTTTTTAAAGGACTGATTTTTGCCATATTCAGCATGCTTTTAAATCCGTGTGTTACTTTACAGATGTGGTACGGGAAGAACTCATGGTTGATAATAGGGTACCCACTGTTGTATTAACGGGACAAGATTCCCTGTCCGGGTAAGACTTTTAAGATAATTATTGGCATTTTCAAGTAAATTTTCGTTATCGGGACGAATTCCCCAGGCCAGAAATTCTTTTGTCAGCAGGATATTCGTGGGAATGAGTCCTTTGTCTGCATATTTTGAAGCGAGATACAGATTCTGGGGAAGATCGTAGATAAAAGCATCAATTTTATTTTCCAGCAGCGCCTTTACCGCCTCGGCTGAAACAGGAAAAACTGTCCGTGCGCCATTGGCCTTGACATCCTGAATGAAAAGGTCTCCAGTGGTCCCGTCCACCGTACCCAGCCTCACCTGGGGGTTGAGCAGATCCGAAATGGTGCCGCCAAATCTGTTTCTGTCTATTCTGCGGATAAGGGCAACCTGACCGGATACCATATATGGAGTGGAAAAACGGATTCGATACCTGCGGAGTTCGGTAACCGTCATGCCGGACATTATGATATCAATTTTGCCCTGCAGAAGTGAGGGGATCTGATCTTCCCAGGGGAGTTGCACCAGTTTCAGTTTTTTACCGCAAAATCTGGCCAGTCCACGGGCAAAACTGACTTCAAGGCCGGTGATTTTTCCTCCCTCCCGGTAAGCAATGGGAGGGGAACTGGTTGATATGCCGACTCTGAGGGAATGGTTAAGGATTTCGTTTTCACCCGTTTTTTGGGTGACAAGACTGGTGCAGCCTGAAAATATAGTAACCAGGAAAATAAAAAGCGTCAGGTTTTTCATAGTGATTTTGCAGGATGGAGAGATTGCCGGGTTCAGCTGACCTGTATTCTTACAGGCCTGATCACAGAACAAATACTGGTCAGGAAGGATAGTATTCCATGACCATTGTTTTTACAATCTTTTACTTAATTACCCATGAAACTCAGCCAAATTGTGGATGGGCCTGTTTTATCAGGCTAGCCTACGGTCAAAATCACTGGAAATCTCAATTGATAAGGAATTCAAATGAAAAAGTGTCAGTCCAGATCATTTTATAATCAGTCTAATGTGATTTTTGAAATACGCCTGATAAAACAGGCCCAATCCCCAGGCTCAC
>NZ_JBPLBA010000082.1:0-22442 GCF_054039375.1 Desulfomarina sp.
ATTGCCGAGCATTTCGATTCAAAAGGAAAATGAGCATGAACCGACAAGATCATAAAAAAGAAAAAAATGCCAGAGACCGGCTGCTTGAGGCAGCGATTGATATTTTCGGCAGGGATGGTTTCGATGCTGCAACAACAAGAAGCATCACCGGTAAAGCGGGTGTCAATATCGCTGCTATTCCCTACTATTTTGAGAGCAAGGAAGGATTATACCGGGCCGTTGTTACGCATATTGTGGAAACAATCAAGACTCAGGTTGCCGATATAACACTCACTGCCACTCCTTTACTTTTTACCGGCAACTCGGGTAAGCAGAAAGCCTTTAACACCCTGCTGAACCTGATTGAAAAAATAATCATGTTTGCTGTGGGTTCCGAAGAAGGTCGGCGATTTTCACGGATTATTTTCCGGGAACAAATGTATCCGACCGGCTCCTATGAAATTATTTATAAAGGATACATGGAACCCATCCTCAATGCCGTTGCCACCCTGATAACAGTTATTACCGAAAACCCCTGCCAACGAACTGCTCAATTGCGGGCCATGACAATCATCGGCCAGGTTCTTATCTTTCGGGTTGCCCGGGAAACCATAGTACGCTCCCTGGATATGGAGGGATACAACCCATCTGAAACTAAAGAAATCAGCAGAATTATCCTTGAACATACCCGCAAAACGCTCACAAACCTCACAGATCAATGAAAAATGAAATTGTGCGATCACCGGTTATAAAGAAAAAAGTCCGATTTGAACAGGCGGGGATTATACTCCTTCTGTTTCTGCTGACCATCCTTTCTACGGGATGCTCTGAAAAACACGATTTTCAATCGCCGGACATGGTGAGCCTCGTGCAGGAAAAATGGGATGCTCCTGCGAATACATCGATGAACTTTGACAGTACCCGTCCACCGGATACAATGTGGTGGAAACAATTTCATGACGATCAACTGAGCCGCATGATAACCAGGCTGTTGTCATCAAATCTTACGCTGAAAATGGCACGGGAGCGGATAGTTGAGCTCAGTGCCCGTCAGGGGGTTATCGGTGCCGAAGCCAGATTAAAGCTTGAAGCCGCTCTGGGCTACAGCCATCTTAAAACCGGTGACCGGTTTATTTCCGTGCAGGGAGTTCCCCCTGGAAAAAGTATCGACCTGTATTCGGCCGGTGCGGTGGCCGGATGGGAACTTGACCTCTGGGGCCGAACAGCAAAACTCCTTGAAGCCGGAGAAGAAGATATCCGTGCCGGGTATGCAGATTACCATTCCCTGATGGTGTCACTTTCTGCGGAGCTGGCCCTGGCCTATATCGAAACACGTACTCTACAGGCAATACTCAAAAAGAAACGGGAAAAAATCGCGCTGCAGCAGAAACTCCTGACTCTGGCAAAAACCCGTTTTCAAACAGGTAACAGCTCCAGGCTGGATGTTATTCAAACTGAACAACTCCTTGCAAAAACCCGTGCAAGCCTTTCCGAGCCGCAACAACAACTCATTGCAGATCAATACCGTACAGGACTCCTGCTCGCCTCCTCCTCAAGGGAAAAAGGACTCGCCGAAGCGCCCCTCCCGAAACTGCCGTCCATGATCGGGATCGGACTGCCGATTGATCTCATTAAAAGAAGACCCGATATCCGAAAGGCACTGCACAACTACCAGGCGGCTGTCGCCAGAACGGATGCGGCCGAAGCGGAACAATTCCCGACACTGACACTCCTTGGGACCCTCACCCTCTCCAGTGACAGCCCTGGAGGAGTATTGAACAGCAATGCGTTTTTCTATTCCCTCGGACCACAACTGCGCATTCCTCTTCTCACCGGAAACCGAATTAAAAGCACCATTGCCGTTCGTGCTTCCAGAACTGAACAGGCCAGGCTTGAATTAGAACAGCAGATTCTCAAAGCATTATCCGAAGTTGAAAATGGTTGTGCCCAAATAGTTTTCAGCAGAAAGAAAATCGATGAACTTCTCCTGACTGAAAAATACGCCAGAAAAAATCTGTTGCTTGCAGAAGACCTCTATCATTCCGGCCTTGCAAATTATTCCAGTGTATTAAACAGCAAGCTGCGACTTGTCAGTCTCCAGGAATCACTGATTCTGGCAAAACAGGGGGCACTCTTTGACGTTGTTTTTCTCTATCGTGCCCTGGGAGGAGGCTGGGAAAATATTATGCACCCTCAGCAGATTACTCAATCGAAACAGAAAGGCGGTACATTATGAAGAAAGGATTTCTTCTTAAAATAACAGTTCTTCTCCTTATTGCAGCGGGTGGACTTTACAGTTTTCAAAAATATAATAACAGTCGTCAGACTGATGAATCCGGTCCTCTTAAAATATTTGGAACCATTGAGATCAGGGATGCGGCTCTTGCCTTCAATGAACAGGAACGCATAAAGGAAATCATGGCTGTTGAGGGAGAACAGGTGGAGGTCGGACAGGTTCTGGCTCGTCTTAAAACAGATCGACTGGAAGCCGATCTTGCCGAACTCAAAGCCAAAACGGCAGCACAGCTCCACCTGGTAACCCGGCTCAAAACGGGAAACCGTCCCGAAGAAATAGAACAGGCCCGCGCCGAAGTCAAGGCAGCAGCAGCCAAAGTAAATAACACCCGCCAGATCATTGCCCGCCTGGAAAAAACATCGAAAAATGGTGCCACCAGTATCCAGGAAAAAGAAAATGCTCAGGCAGAACTCAAGATTCAGGAAGCGCAGCTTGAGGTTCGAAAAAAATCGCTTGATCTCGCCCTTCAGGGTCCAAGAAAAGAAGACATTGCAATGGCTGAACAACAACTTAAAGCCCTGCAAGCCAAAGTATCACTCCTCAATATTCGATTACGGGATATGACTCTTACTGCACCATCCCCTGGAATTATTCAAAACCGAATCCTCGAGGTCGGGGAAATGGCCGGACCGGGAAAACCTGTTTTTATCCTGGCGCTCAACGCCCCCAAATGGGTTCGGGCATATATCCCGGAGCCGCAGCTCAACCGTATTAATCTCGGCATGAAGGCTCGTGTCTTCAGTGACTCCTTCCCCGGTCGTCCCATTGAAGGATGGGTTGGTTTTCTCTCACCTGTCGCCGAGTTTACTCCTAGAACAGTGCAGACGGAAGATCTGCGCACGAAACTGGTTTATGAGGTCAGAATTTTTGTAAAAGACGAAGAAAATCGACTGCGACTCGGTATGCCGGTGACCGTTACTGTCAACGAAAAGACAGAGGGGAGATAAGTCATACGCGTTCTGCGGTTCAATGACGCTGACATAAGGGCATACTCCAAGCCGTTAACAGCAAAACAGGTGAACAGGTCTGTGAACTCCGGATTCGGTGAAATAGTCAATCCAGCAGAACAAAACAAACCGGGCCACCATAAATAACACAACATACTGAAATAAAAACTTTTATTTCAATCATCCAAAGCGCAGGATTGAGGCCGCAGGTTTCTTATGCAGAAAATAACGACTGAACTTTTCCCGAAAAGCGAGACAGTCCTGTGGGCCGAAGGAATCTCTAAAACCTTTGCGGGTAAGAAAACAGCCACGACCGAGGCATTGCAGAACATTTCCCTGCACTGCACGAAAGGCAGGGTCACCGGACTGGTTGGAGCTGACGGTGCCGGGAAGACAACTCTTCTCAGAATTGCAGCCGGCCTGCTTATACCGACATCAGGAGAGATGAAAATTTTCGGTCGTGACAGCACAAATGAAAGCCTTGAAATTCAAAGCCGCATGGGCTATATGCCGCAGAAATTCGGACTCTACCAGGATCTGAGTGTGGAAGAAAACATGAATCTTTACGCTGACCTGCAGGGTGTTCCCGGAGCAGAACGTCCAGACCGATACGCTCAGCTTCTGACAATGACCGATCTGGCGGATTACACAGAACGGCGTGCCGGGGATCTTTCCGGAGGCATGAAACAGAAACTTGGACTTGCCTGCGCCCTGATCAAATCACCGGACCTGCTTCTTCTGGATGAACCAACGGTTGGTGTTGATCCCATATCCCGTAGAGAATTATGGAAAATCATCTATGAGCTTGTGGAAAAAGATGCCATTTCCGTTCTTGTCTCTACTGCCTATCTTGATGAAGCAGAACAATGTGACCATGTCATTGTCCTCCACCAGGGAAAACTACTGGCCGAAGGAACTCCCGATCATTTCATCAACTTAATGAAAGGGAGAGTCTTTTTTGTGACTCCACCGGAAAACGCATCCCGTCGAAGCAGCTTCACCGGCCTGGCCGGCAGCCATGGGATTGTTGATGCCACAATCCGTTCCGGTCGTATCAGGATAGTCACGGGAAACGTGGTGAACCCGGGTTCAAATGCGATTCCAACCGATATATCAGGGGAGATCGAACCGGTTGAACCCACTTTTGAAGATGCCTTCATGGCCATTATTCCGCGAGCCCAAACTTCTTTTCATATTGAACAGAATAAAAAAAATATGAAAAAAACCGTTTATGCAGATGAACGGCCGGTGCATGTGGAAAATCTCTGCAGACTGTTCGGCACCTTTGAAGCGGTAAAAAACTTGAATTTTTCCGTTGAAAGAGGAGAAATATTCGGTTTACTGGGCCCCAACGGAGCCGGGAAAAGTACAACCTTCCGCATGCTTTGCGGTCTCCTTCCGGCGAGTTCCGGCACGATTCGCGTTGCCGGGCATGATTTAAGAAAATCAAGGGCAAACGCCAGAGTTCACTTGGGTTATATGGCCCAGCAATTTTCCCTCTACGGTCAACTGAGCAGCCATGAGAACCTGCTTTTTTTTGGAAAGGCTTACGGTCTTTCCGGTAAAAGGCTGAAAAAACGAATAGACTGGGCTTTTCATGAATTTGAACTCGACCGCTGGCGTGACAGGGCCGCCTTTTCACTGCCCGGAGGCTACAAGCAACGACTGGCAATGGCCGCTGCTCTTCTCCATGAACCTGAAATCCTTTTTCTCGATGAACCAACTTCTGGAGTAGATCCCTTTGCCCGTCGGGAATTCTGGTTACGTATCAATGGTTTTGCAGAGCAGGGTGTTACCGTGGTTGTCACTACCCATTTCATGGAAGAAGCCGAATATTGTGATCGTATGCTCATCATGAGTGAAGGGAAAACCCTCGCCATGGGTAGCCCCAACGACATCAGAAACCTGGCAAGATCCCCGCAAAATAACCAGCCGACTATGGATGATGCCTTTATCGAACTGGCTGAAAGAGCCCGGGAGAACAGGGTATGAAACTGTCTCTGTTGAGATTGCGGGGCATCCTGATAAAAGAAATTCTGCAGATTCTCCGTGACCCGAGCAGTATTGCCCTTGCCCTGGTCATGCCTCTTGTTCTGCTGTTCCTGTTCGGCTATGGAGTGAATCTGGATGCCGAACACATCCCCGTAGCGTTCCTTTCCAGGGATGCTGGGAATGTCACGAGGGATCTTATGGCACGTTTTTCCCTTTCTCCTCACTTTCAGCTGCATCAGCTTGAATCCTCAGATGTGGCGGAAAAACTACTCATGGAAAAAAAAGTAGACGCTATTATCATTATTCAGAATAATTTTACTTCCCGGCTATTCAGTGCAGATACAGCTCCGATTCAATTAATTGTGAACGGTGTTGATGCCAATCGTGCCCGCCTGATAGAAGGTTACGTCAAGAATGTACTGGCCGGCTGGAGACAGATGCTGGCAAAACGGGAACATATTCAAACCGGCCCGCCTGTTTCCATAACCTTTCGAATCTGGTTTAACGAGGGTGCTGAAAGCAGAAATTTTCTTATCCCCGGCCTGATAACCCTGATCATGACTTTGATAGGCATCCTGCTGACGGCCCTCGTCATTGCACGGGAATGGGAAAGGGGCACCATGGAAGCCATACTGGTCACGCCCCTTCGTCGGGGAGAATTCCTTATGGGGAAAATTCTGCCGTACTATCTTCTTGGAATGTTCGGTGTCATCTTGTCCGTTGGTGTGGCGATAACACTTTTTCATGTTCCATTTCGAGGTTCAATCACCGCATTATTGATACTGAGTTCACTCTTCATGCTGGCCTCCCTCGGATTTGGCCTGCTGCTTTCGGCGACTATCCGTATCCAGTTCGTTGCGGCACAGATATCCATCGTGGCAGGATTCCTGCCGGCATTTTTTCTCTCCGGCCTGCTCTTTGACCTCGAAAGTGCTCCGACTGTTATCCGGCTGGTCAGTTACCTTGTACCCGCCCGTTATTTCGTAACCATCAGCCACACACTGTTCATGGCTGGAGATATCAAATCAATCCTCGTTCCCAACGGACTTGTTCTGGCCTCCATGGCCGTTGTTTTTCTTTCCCTTTCCTATCGAAAAATTCCCAAACGTCTGGAGGGATAATGAAAAGTTTTCGCAGAATTCTCGCCCTTGTCAGAAAAGAGTTTACCACAATCCTGAAAGACCCCAAAAGTCGTTTCGTCATTATCGGTCCGCCCCTGATTCAATTTTTTCTCTTTGGCTACGCGGCAACGTACGACTTAAAAAATGTCCGTTACGCAGTTTATGACGAATCCCGTTCCGTCCTTTCCCGGCAGTTACTGGCAGGAGTGAAAAGCTCCGGGATATTCCACCTCACTGAATACCTGGATGACCAGGCTCAGATGACTGAAGCAATTGACAGCGAAAAGGCCCGGCTGGCTATCCATATCGGTTCCGGGTTTGAGAAAAAAATCAGATCATCACAACCTGTGCAGATACAGGTTATCGCCGATGGCCGGAATCCGAATGTCGCCCTGATCGCTCTTGGTTATTTCAATACAATTGTCGATCAGTTCAACCGTGATCTTGCCCGCCGGGGAATTGCTGGACGTGGAGGTCCAGCCATTCGCCTGGTTGAACGATCCTGGTTCAACAGCAACCTGCGCAGCAGGTGGTTTATCGTCTCGTCTCTTGGAGGCATTATCAGTATGGTGGTGGTGATGATTCTAACCAGCCTTTCTGTTGCCCGGGAACGGGAATTCGGCACCTTTGACCAGCTGCTGGTGGCCCCGTTTTCACCGGGAGAAATCCTGCTCGGCAAATCGATACCACCAATCGTTTTTGGTCTTTTCAATGCACTGCTTTTTGCTGCAGGTGCGGTCTACTGGTTCTCTATTCCCTTTCGGGGGACAATAACCGCTCTTATTTCCGCCCTGCTCTGTTTTATCATAACCATCGTCGGCATTGGCCTGCTTGTCTCCTCCCTCTCCACAACAATGCAGCAGGGACTCCTTGGCTCTTTTCTTTTTATCATGCCGGCGGTGACCCTGTCCGGATTCGCCACCCCCATCGAAAACATGCCGCTCTGGCTGCAACGGGCTGATATGCTCAATCCCGCACGCTATATTATCGCTGCCCTGAGAAACATTTTTCTGGAAGGAGCGGATTTCCAGATGATCTGGCCATTTCTCTGGCCCCTCATGATAATCGCCGCGGTAACCCTGCCTCTGGCCGCCCTTCTATTCCGATATCGCTCAGGTTAGTTTTTCAGCATTCATTGATTCAGCCGGAAATTCAGGCTGCAACTTGTGATCCCAAATCCGGCTGAGTTTTATGGGCAATCTGGATAAGATTTGGATTATTTTAAAAAAGGATAGTCAGTATAACCTCTTGCAGTTCCACCACCGAAAATAGTGTGGGTATCGCTGATATCATTCATTTCTTCATCCAGTTCAACACGCAACGGGTAATCAGGATTTGTTAAAAACTTACGCCCAAAACCAATCAAATCAACAAGGCCATCTCCCAGTAAAAGATTACCTTCTTCCGGAGTCTTATTTCCTGTCGCAATTATCGTTCCACTGAAAATATCACGTAATCTCACCCTGAAGTCTTTCGGGATCTCCGGAGCATCGTCCCAGTCAGCTTCACACAAGTGAATATAACTGATTCCTGTTTCTTCCAGTTTTTCAGATGCCAGTATAATAGTATCCAGAATCTGCGGATCATTCATGTCTTTAAAACTGATAAATGGCGATAATCTGACACCTGTTTTTTCACGACCAACAGCCTTGACAACTGCCCGGGTTATTTCCATTAAAATCCGAATTCTATTTTCGCTTGTGCCGCCATATTCATCGGTTCTGACATTTGAATTACTTCTTAAAAACTGGTCTATCAAATACCCGTTGGCACCATGAATTTCCACACCATCAAAACCCGCTTCCATAGCATTTAACGCACCAGCCCTGAACTCCTCAACAACCCTGTCTATATCTTTTTCTGTCATCGCTCTCGGTTCTTCAACAGGTACAAAAGTGGCTTCTCCCCCGGAACCTTCTTCAAACAGATAAACTGTCGTTTCCTCAGCGATTTTGGCAGAAGGAGCTATCGGCTGCAATCCATTGACCTGTGAACTCGAGACCCTGCCGACATGCCACAACTGCAAAAATATTTTGCTGCCTTTTCTGTGCACTTCTTCGGTTATAAGTTTCCATCCCTCCAACTGTTCTCTTGTGTAAATTCCAGGCGTTCGGGCATATCCCTTTCCCTGCAGGGACACCTGTGTCGCTTCGCTGATAATGAGTCCTGCTGATGATCGCTGTCCGTAATATTCCGCCATTAAAGCGTTGGGAATATCCCCTGGTTGTGTGGATCTTGATCGTGTCATTGGAGCCATTAAAAAACGATTTTTTAATTCAATCCCATTCATGTTGTAATCGGTAAAAAGTGTTGTTTTCATAATGTACGTTTTCTCCCAAAAAAAATATTACCGGATGACCTTGTTTTTCTAGTTTCCCATGGAACCCGGCCGGATCGGTGAATTGCAGGTATTGGCAGGCTGGATTTCGTAGTGATCACTTTTTTTCCTGCTGATTCAATTGCCACTCGATACCCGATGTCATCAGCTTATGAATTCAGTGAAGCCAAAAGTCCAATTCAGGCCTTGGCCAAGAGTGTCTGCAGAATCCAGGTGACCTCATAGCTTTTCCTCACAGTTATAAATAACGGCCTCTACCGTCAAACCTTCCGGCCCCCGGAAAAAAACCTGTTTGACAGGTTTTCCTGGTAACCAGGTCACCTGGTACAACACATTCTCCTTTTCCAGTGCGGCAAAAAAAACCTTCTCATCATCAATACTGATGGCGACATGACCAATCACTCCCGTACTGTCCTTTTGATCTCCGCCGGGGGCAAGATGAAACAGGGGGATACTCTTTTTGCCAAGCCAGTATCCCGGAAAATTAAATTGTGGCCTGTCACACTGTTCGAGATCAAATATGTTGACGAGAAAATCCTTCATTCTCTCCATATTCACCGGTTGTAAAAATATATGATCCAGTTTCATGATGTACTTCCTCCGGTTATATCCGAAGCAATATGCTCTCCATGCGACGGCGTGATTTCGGCAGTGAAGCGTTATAGTCTTCAGGATGAGAATAACCGACTGCCAGTGCCACATCGCACTGGTAACCGTTCAGTTCCTCTTTAAACGTTTCATTCACCAGAGCTATATCAATACCTTCCATGGGAGTCGCGTCTATTCTCAGACGGGAAAGCACATGGAGGGCGTTTCCCAGTGCAATATAGAGCTGGGCCTTCGTCCAGCTTCCTGTATTACCATGCAGATCGGTATTCATTTCCGCAAACATGAACCCGGCAAAACCCTTCTCCCTCTCTTCCGGTGTGATTCGACCATCCTCAATACCGTTGTCAACAACTTCGGCATAATCCTCCCGGCTATAGCATGGGTTATAAGCAAAAAGAATAACCTGGGAGGCATCAAAAACATGGGGCCGGTTAAACTGAAACTTATGTTGAAAGGTCCCGCCCATGCGCTGTCGGGCCTCTTCACTCTCTATGACAATAAATCGCCACGGCTGTGAATTAATGGACGATGCGGACAGCCTCAGGGCCTCATAAAAAATCTGCAGATCTTCCGGGGATATCTTTTTAGTTTTATCGTATTTCTTTGCAGTGTGTCTCCAGCGGAGATCTTCAATAATCGGATGAACCATCTTTTTTCTCCATTTTTTCATTTTCTGAAGTGCAGGGTTCAGGTTTGAATCTTTTTCCTTTTCCCAGCTTTTCTGTTGACGTAACGATATACTTTGTATAATTATTTGACAATACGCTGCTTTTTTGAAACACTATTTCTTTATTGTTGATAATAACGATGCTCGAAAATCTTTCAGACCTCCGCCTTTTTGTCGAAATTGCCCGACTCTCTTCCATATCAGCCGCCGGAAAAAAACTGCAACTCTCGCCGGCTGTAGCCTCTAAACGACTGCAGCGGCTGGAAGATAGTCTTGAACTTCTCCTGGTCAACAGAACGACACGGCAGGTCAGTCTCACGGAAGAGGGTCAGAATACCTATAAAAAAGCTCTGATCATCCTGGATGCTGTTGACGAACTCAGCATTACTGGAAACAGCATTTCAGCCAAAACTGTAAAAGGACGAATCCGTCTCACCTCTCCAGCATCTTTTGGACGTAAAATTGTTGCCCCCTGCCTCTCCAGATTTTTAAGTCAATACCCGCTGGTAAAAATAGAATTAATACTTGACGACATGAAGACCGATCTCCTGAAAGAAGGCATAGATCTGGCAATCTCCATCGCCCCCCTTCATGAATCCAATTTCATTGTCCGCAGGATTGCAGAAAACAGAAAAATACTCGTTGCCGGGAAATCGTATATAGCCCGGCATGGAGAACCTGCAGAATTTCAGGATCTGAGAAATCATAACGCATTGATTCTCGGCAACTACGCAAAATGGTCTTTTATAAACACAAAGACTCTGCAGGAAGAAAGGATAACAGTCAAAAGCAATTTCAGCAGCAACAGCGGCGAGGCAACCGTTGCCGCCTCAAAGGAAGGTCTCGGCATCTGTATTAAATCTTTCTGGGATGTCAAGGATGATATCCAAAACGGCACTCTGGTGCACATATTACCAGAATATGTACACGCCAGAAAAATTGATATTACTCTCCTTTTTCCCTCAAAAAATTTTCTCCCCGTAAGAACAAGGCTGCTCCTTGATTTCCTGCAGGAAAACATTCGCCGACGCCTGGAGTGAACATGACATTGTGCAATGGTCCCATACTTATCGTTGAAGATGACACTAATACCTCGACACTGATTGCCACCTATCTGCTGAGAGAGGGTTTCTCCATTCTGGCTGCTTTTGATGGCGAACAAGCCCTGGATAAGGCCAGGGTACATCGACCGGGGTTTGTCATTCTGGATATCATGCTGCCGAAAATTGATGGCTGGGAAATCTGCCGCCGGTTGAGAGAAATTTCCGATGTACCGATTCTTATCCTCTCCGCCCGGGAGGAAGAAATGGACAGGATTTTCGGTCTTTCAATAGGCGCTGACGACTATGTTGTCAAACCTTTCAGCCCGAGGGAACTGGTTGAAAGAGTCAAGGCAATACTTCGGCGAACACAAACTGGAGCCACACGGAAAAACAGGTTGTTGTCCCATGGCAGACTGGAGATTGATCCGGACAGATACAAAGTGATCCTTGATGATACTGTCATAAAACTGACCACTTCAGAATATAAACTTCTCCATGCCCTGATGTCCTCCCCGGGCAGAGTTTTTTCAAGAGCAGAACTCCTGGACAAATTGTACGAACACGGCGAAGCGGTCATGGAGCGGGTCATTGATGTGCATATCGGCAATCTCAGACAGAAAATCGAAGAAACCCCTGCAAAACCGCAATATATCCTGACTGTACGGGGCTTCGGCTATTGTTTTGCTGATGAGGACAGTGAATAATATGAAAAACCGCCTTCTCTGGAAACTACTGCTGACCAATGCCTTCCCGGTCATTGGTGTTATTTTTCTGATAGTCTGGCTGGCTATCGACAAACTGGCCGCCAGATATTTCATGGCCCTTATGGAGGCCTATAATATTCCCACAGAAGAAACCCACAGAATGTTTCTTACATCAATCCATCAGTATCTCTGGTGGGCGGGAGCTGTGGCGCTGGGGCTGGCCGTCATCCTCAGTTACCTGTTGACACGAAAAGTATTGAAACCACTATCTGAAATGACAAACATCACCAGGGAAATTGCAGCCGGAAACTTTTCCCTGCGGGCAAAAATCAGTACGGGAGATGAGGTTGGCGAACTTGGCATAGCCTTTAACAGGATGGCAGACAGTCTCGAAAAAATAGAACTGCTCAGAAAAAAGATGGTTGCCGATGTCGCCCATGAACTCCGAACTCCCCTGACAAATCTGCGGGGATATCTGGAGGCCTTGAATGATCAGGTTATACCGCCGACACCGGAACTGTTCCAGATGCTCCAGCAGGAAAACCTCCGACTGGTCCATCTGGTTGACAACCTGCAGCAGTTATCACGGGCAGATGCGGCAAAAGTTTTTCTTGCTCTTGAAAATGTGACACTTTCCGAACTCATTTTACAGGTTCTGGATCTTTTCTCACTTCATTTTCAGAAAAAAAATATCGAGGTCAAAACAGAGTTCACTGAACACGATGCAACGGTTAATGCAGACAGGGACAAACTGCTCCAGGCAATCAGAAATCTAGTTGAAAATTGCTGGAAATACACCCCTGATGGTGGTGAAGTGATTATTTCGACACAGACACTATCCTCTGGATTGAAAGCGAATTTCCAGAACACGGGTACCGAAATATCGGACAATGATCTCCCCTATATTTTTGAGAGATTTTTCCGCGTGGACAGATCCCGTTCCAGGGATTGGGGGGGAGCCGGGATAGGCCTTGCCATCACAAAAGAACTTATAGAAGCACATGGCGGAGATGTTGGTGCGACGAGTACCGAAGGCCAAACCAACATCTGGTTTACCCTTCCCCGCTGAACATACACTTCTTTTCCTGGAACCAGTGTCACGACATTGCTCCCTGAGTGGTCATTACTCACAGATTCAGAATCTTCATTGAATCTTTACAATTCCTTCATTCACTGTTCATACAAACAACCTATCATCATGTCCAGGAGAATGTCTCTCGTTGTCAATACTGTTCAGCGCTAATCATCACTGCCGAATGTTTACAATGAGCTCATTCAACATAGTTTTTTCTGTCTTCAACTGTGATGATAGAACTAGACGTAGAAAATTGAAAAGATGGAGGATTACCATGAAAAAATTATCAGCAATACTTATCTGTCTTGCATTGTTTTCGGTTCTCGCTGTCGAAGCAAAAAACCGGATGGCCACCCCGCCCTTAAATAAACAACCGGTCATGGGAAATTCATTAACGGAAACAGCCTTGTTTGCCGGGGGATGTTTCTGGTGTATGGAAAAACCGTTTGAAAAACTGGAGGGTGTCATTTCCGTAATTTCAGGCTATGCCGGTGGAACAACCAGAAATCCAACCTACCAAAACTATGTGAAAGGCGGTCATATTGAGGTGGTGAAAATAACATATGACCCGGCAATTATTTCCTACGGTAAATTGCTTGAAGTATACTGGCGACAGATCAATCCCACCGACCCGGGAGGTCAGTTTGTCGACAGGGGTCATGCCTATACTACGGCAATCTTTTTCTTTAACGATGAGCAACACCGTCTGGCCGCCGCATCAAAAAAAGAACTGGACGAAACGGGATTTTTTAAAAAACCGATTGTAACCCCCGTTCTTCCGGCTCCAGCCTTCTTTGCAGCGGAAGAATATCATCAGGACTATTACAAAAAAAATCCAATACGCTACAGATATTATCGCTCCAGATCCGGAAGAGATGATTACCTGAAAGCCACCTGGAAAAACCATGCAGGAAATGATCTTTTCACGAAAAAAGATCTAAAGAAAAAATTGACCCCTCTCCAGTATAAAGTCACACAACAGGAGGGAACAGAACCTCCTTTTAATAATAAATACTGGGATAACGGGCAGCCCGGAATTTATGTCGATCTCATTTCCGGCGAACCTCTTTTCAGCTCCCTTGATAAATTCAAATCCGGCACTGGATGGCCGAGTTTTTCCCGTCCCCTTGTCAGGAAAAACATTGTGGAAAAAGAAGACCGGCGCTTTTTTTCTGTCAGGACAGAGGTTCGCAGCAGAAAGGGAAACTCACATCTTGGACATGTATTCAGAGACGGTCCCCCACCAACCGGCATGAGGTACTGCCTGAATTCTGCCGCACTTCGCTTTATTCCTGCAGACAGACTGAAACAGGAAGGATATGGGAAATTTTCCAGACTGTTTGATTTTTAAACCGTTTTCTCGAATTCCACTCTCCGGTCACAGTATATCCATATCTGTAACTCCTGTGTTTGGAAATTTCCTCCGTTAAATTCTTTCTTGATTACCCATGAAACTCAGCCGAATTGTTGATGTGTCTGCTTTATCAGGCTGAGTTTTGTACGGAACCAAAAATTTTTTTCCCGGTTTTTCCCCTTTTTCAAAAAAAATTATTTCAATTATTCTCCAATTAATATCAATAAATTAAAAATACTGACTGATTTCAATCAGATTACCATCCGGATCACGAAAATAAAGAGATGTCATTCTTCCAGCAACACCTGTTCGTTCAACAGGTCCCAGTTCTATTTCAACGCCTCTGGAAAGGAGAGTTTCTCTGACATCGTCAATATTCTGTTCCACGATAAAACAAAGGTCGGCAGAACCCGGAACGGGCCGCCGGGCACACGGCGACAGTTCCTCACCGGACTGGTGTAAATTTATTTTCTGGTTTCCGACTTTCAACGCTTTCCGATTATCACTAAAAGTGATAATTTCAATACCGAGAAGCTCGCCGTAAAAATTACAGGTCTGTAAAATATCCGTAACGGTCAAAACCAGGTGATCCAGGCGAATTATATTCATGCAGTTTCCCTTTTGGAAGAAGACCGGTGGGTCGGTTACCGATAGCTGCACAGCTACCAATCTTAAATGTTACAAACAATAAAAGGATTCTTCACATAGATTTCACAGATTATCAACCAATCAATATCCTGAAAAAAGAAAAATGAATCATGAACCCAGCGTAGTGGGAGTCATCGGTGGCCTGGGTAATGAAGCCATGGCTGATCTCGCATTGAAAATAGATGATATCCCGGACAGCGAGAACCACTCGTACATTTTTTATGGTAATTCCCGACTGGCGTATAAACCAGGAGAACTCAACCGGGTCTGGAAACCGACTGACGATCCGGAGTTACGCAGACATGCCACGGCTGTTCATACCGTACGGATTATGCAATATCTTGGTTGCCATGCCATAGGGCTGGCCTGTAACAGCGCCCATAAACTCTTTCGAAAAATCATGTCGGACACCCCTGTTACTTTCATTGACATGCTGAATGAAACAGCGAATTCAATGAAAAACGATGTTGGAACTGTCCTGATCCTGGGAGTAACAGACCTGGTTGAATCCGGTTTATACCAGGATGCTCTGCGGGTTCCAGGTATTGCTGCAACGAAACCTTCCAGAGAAAACCAGAATAAAATCATGGCGGCTATTTATGATTCACAGTTTGGCATTAAAACGGCCCGGATAACTTCGAGAGCGGAATCGCTTATTTGTGAGGTTATACGCGATGAATACAGAAAACAGGGTTGCCGTAAAATTGTACTGGGCTGCACAGAGCTCCCCCTGGCACTGAACAACGAGAGCTGCAGACGGTTCAAGCACCGCGGCATGCTGCCAGTCGAAATTGAAGTCATTGATGCTTCCGCAGAGCTGGCCCGGGCACTCGCACGCTGTTCCGGAAAACGACAACCGACACCTGTGCGCCCAGAAAACTACAAAACACTCCATACCGACTGGTTTGCACCCGCAGCTTTTATAGTTGAAGACCTTAAAGAACTGGTCGCAATCCAGAAGAGTATTTTTACCTTCACCTCCCGTTTTCTGGAAAAAAAGAACCGTTCAATTACAGGCAGCTATATGCACCTGCCTACACTTTATACCGTGGGTGAAATTACCGACATCAAAGCCAGACTTTCTTTTCTGAAGATCGAAATATTTGAACACGACTCAACCCTCGAACAACAGCTCCAGTCGGTCTTTGAACAACATTTTGCCTCACTGGATTAATTTTTTCATTCACAGCCTCTACCCGAAAGAAAACAGGTCAAGATAGTTTTTGAGCTGCAATTTATTCTCCGGTCCCAACGATGGACAGTCGTTCTGGTCCATGCTGCCCTCGATTATCCTTGTGGCAAAAACCATACAGGTGGGCTCACCGCATTCCCTGCAGTTTGTTTTTGGTAATAATTTCAAAACCTCGATTAAAACCGGTTGCTGCACACTTTCAGTACTGGGCTTTATTTCGCCTCTCTTTTCCCAGGTGTCATTAATGATTCCCAGGAGGCCAGCGACTATTTTTTCTGCTTCTTCCTTGTCGGCAAGCGCATTAACTGCAATTTTCTTTTCATAAAAGGTAATCAGTTTACCATAATTTTTCACCATCAACGATGGTGGTTCTTTTGTGTAAACATGCCCTCCGAGTACAGTATTCAAAAAAGGTAACACCTCGCTGATATTGTTGTCGAGATGGGCAAAACAGTGCACTCCTTTAGCTTCAGAATTGCATTTCGATTTGAATATTTCCAGTGAATATCCTTTCAACAGCATAATTCCACCTCACAATATATGGTTTTAAGCAGCCGGTATCCAGTTTCTGTCCAGAAATGAGGATTTTTGTTCGAGATCAAGGCGCATGGGAAATTTAACCGCAGACATATCATTGATATCGGAGTCTACGCTTACCTCCGAGGATAAAATTTTTCGGACAACGCAGATATCGGGCAAAAAGACCAACTATGGACAGGCACTAGCCAGGATTTCTTGTTATTTCAGGTATATTCTTTCTGCCGTCAAATCCATAGGCAAACATGGGGACATAAATCAATGTCAGCAATGTTCCGACTATCAGCCCTCCCACAGCAACATCAGCCAGGGGAGAAAGGCGTTCCAATCCCACGGCCTGCTCAAGAGCAATTGGAATTATCCCCGCAATAGTACCAAATGCCGTCATCATCACCGGCCGGAAGCGGACCTTGACAGACTCGAGAGCTGATTCAAAGGCAGATTCCTTTTTCCGATAATGCTGGTAAAAATCAATGAGCAGAATTGAGTTTTTTATGATGATTCCAAAAAGCAGCAGGATTCCTACCATGGACGGCATACAGCTCGGTTTATTGAAAAGAAGCATTCCCCAGGATGCACCGATCATTGAAAGCGGCAGAACGACAATCATAATCAACGACATTCGTACGGATCGGTATATGGCGATGAGAGCCATGGTCAATATAATGATTCCGGTGCCTATGGCTTTCAGCATTCGTTTGAAAGAATCATTGAGCAGGGCGATATCACCCTCCTGACTGATTATAACCCCGCTGTTTTCAATCCCCCTGAGAACAGTATCGGCATCAGCCGTAATATGGGTAACCGGACGCAGACTGCGATAGCCAGAAACATCAAGACTGTAAAGCATCTTGTCCCTCTCGATTTTGGCCGCGGTCAAACGTTGATGAATATCGGCAACTGCTTCCAGGGGCACACTGCCATCTTTAGTCTGAACAGGCAGTAATCGCAGGCTCTGCAGGTTTGCGTTGAACTCACCTTTCAGATACAGCCGAACCGGCTGGGTATTCATGGTGGCAAAACCACCAAGCAGAGAAACAACCTGACCTTTAATCGGGATCTGACTGGCGACAGCAACAGGCGTCAACCCATAGCTGAGTGCTTTATTGGTATCGATTACAACTTCGGCCTCATTAAAATCACGGTCCCAGGAAAGTGACATACTGGTCAGCCCCTTTATCCCTGTCAGTTTTCGGGCAACTTCATGACCCACCTGCGGCAGATCCCGGTAATCGGGTGCCTTGATCCGCACATCGAGAGGTGCTTTAATGGAAGACATGGCTGTAGCTCCAAAATCAAACACATCGACACTTTTCACGCCCGGCAGTTTATTTAATTGATCCCGGATTTCATCCTCTATCTGCCACAGGTTTTTTTTCCTTTCAAACCGGTTCACACAGTTAACGGTAAACGTCGCTTCAGCCGGCAGATTACCACTGCCCAGAGAGAGTACTCCCACTTCGCCGCCAAACGCCACAGAACTCATCACCACCTCGTCCTGACTGTGCAGCCAGCCGAGAAAGGATTTAATCCGTTTTTCTGCGCTTTCCACCGTGTCATTTGCAGAGAAAGTCACATGAGCCTTGATGATGCCGGTATCCATGGGCGGCATGACATCTTTTCCGATAACAGGCATTATATTCTTCAGGCTGAGCACCAGAATGATCAATACCCCGAAGGTAAGCACAAATTTTCTTATAACTGAAAAACGACCGTTGGAAAAACGCAGGACACTCTCATAGGGGGCAACCAATCGCCCGACTGTATTATCATAGACAGACTCAAAAAAACGCTCAACCCGGTTCTTTTTTAAACCTTTTCTGTACAGGTACAGCGACAGTTTTGGGATGAAGGTAATTGAGATAAAGTAGGAAACCAGCAGGGCAATGATCAGAGTCTCAATAAGGGGTCTGAATATATGCTGAGGAAAATCACCAACAAACATCAGGGGAAACATGATGGCAATGGTGGCCACCGTTCCCGCAAAAATTGGCGCTATAACTTCTCTGGTCCCCTCCTCAATGGCCGTTGCCAGATCTTCATGTAACTCACCCAGATGCCTCTCAATATTTTCCAGTACTACCACAGCGTCATCAACCAGCATTCCCAGTGCCAGGATGATGGCAGTATAGACAACAATATTCAGCTCACCTCCGAGAAGATAAATCATTGCCATTGTAGAAAAAAACACCAGTGGAATGGATAACCCCGCCGCGAGGATCGCTCGGAAATTACCAAGGAAAAAAAGCAGAACCAGGAGAGTATAGAGAATGGCATCCCGCAATGCTTCCAGCATATTGGTGTTTGCAGTTTCTATAAGATCACGCTGGGTATCGGCAATCTCAAAATTGATGTTAGGGTATTGCGCTTTCAATTTTTCAACAGCTGCCCGGGCTGTATTACTTACGGACAGGACAGAACCCCCTGGAGAACGTTGAATGGCCAGGGCAATTGCTTCCCTGCCGTTACCCATATACCCGGAAAAACGTTTCCGGGTAGACCAGGAGACATCCGCCACATCCCCCAATCTCAGATTAGGAAAAACTCTCAACCTGGACAGGGCCTCGACAGTGGTATGTTCACCATAATAGGTAAGAGTGAAAAAACCGTCACTTCCCTTGACAAAACCCAGCGGGATATCCCGATTGGCCGCCATGATGGTTTTGGTGAGAATATCCACACTCAGGCCGTACCGCTGCAGGCGAAGGGGATCAACAGCTATCACCAGAGCACTCTGGTAACCGCCGAACACTTCTACATTGCCAATACCGGGATTGGAGAGCAGAGCCGGTTTAATGAATGAATCCGCAATTTTCCTGATATCGCCAAGACTTAAAAACTCACTTTTGGGACTCAGGGCGACTACTTCAACAGGCAGTGTAAATGACCCTGCCATATAAATTGCAGGACTTACAGTGGAGGGCAGATTGGCCCTGGCTATTGATAAGGCATTGGCCACATCAACAGCGGCAGCATTCAACCCTTTGGTATATTCAAATTCGGCTTTTACTATTGAAAAATTGGCAACATTGACCGAACTGATTTCACGTATTTCACTCAAACGGGCAATCTCGTTTTCGATCGGCTTTGAAACTGTGCTTGCAGCTACTTCAGCAGTTGATCCCGGCACCTGGGTAATAACAATAACCTGGGGGCGATCTGCATCGGGGAACAGATTTTTGGGCATGGTTATCAGGCCGATAACGCCAAGCACAAAAAGAAGAGCAATGATTGAAAAAAGCAGATGTGGCCGGTTATAAAAAAAATTGAACATTTTTCTTTCCCCAGAAAGGTTGAAAACTGCAATCAGAGAGTCAGTTAATGTCTATCCAGAAATGAGGTTTTTTGTTCAAGATCAAGGCGCACGAGAAATTTTACCGCAACCATATAATTGATATCGGAGTCTACGCTTACCTCCGAGGATAAAAATTTTCGGGCAACGCAGATATCGGGCAAAAAGACCAACTATGGACAGGCACCAGTTAAGAAAAAGTTATCCCTGTATTTCGACTGGAACCCCGGCCAGCAGTTTAAGCAGGATGTCTGGTTTGGCGCTGATCACCTGCCGGGCTGACAACCCTTCAACAACTACTCCTTCAGTACCGCTGGCAATTATTTTCACAGGAACCGGACGTGTTGACTCCCCATCGGGCACAAAACAGAAACTTTGTCCTTCTCTCTGCAGGAGTGCAGACTGGGGGACCATTATTCCGGTACCCTGATAGATCACCAGCCGAACCGGCAATCGTTCCCCGGAGTTCCTGTTGGTTTTCACATCCGCCCTGTACTCATCCAATCCTCTGTAGGTATGATTGAGCGGAACCAGTGGATAGGTCTGATTTTCAAAAACCACCTTCTCGGGTACAACGTCATCGGCTGAACGAATGAGTAGATATTTGCCGCTGCTCGCCTGGATGGACAGCAATGGTTTACCCGGCATAGCTATGACACCCACGTTGGCCGAGGTAGAGCTCACCAGACCATCAATGGGGGAGACAATAACCGCGTAACTCAGCAGATTGGTGAGTTCTCTGTTATTTTGCTCGAGAATACCCTTTTTGCCCCTCAGTCCCTGCAATCCGGCTCTCATGGAGGCGATCTTGCTCTTCTCCGCCTCATACTGTTCTACGGAAGCACCACGGACATCAAGCAATTCCTTGGTGCGCTTATGAGTGGAAATCATGTTATCGAGGCCAATCTTCTGGGCGTTGATATCTGCTTCCAGCGAAAGGATCTGCAGCTTAATGGCCTCCTTTTTTGCCAGTAATTCATCGTGATCCAGAGTCACAACCGTCTGTCCCCTGCTGACCATATCGCCACTTTTAACCATGCTGGTAATCCGGGCCGAAAGTCTGGATGACAGCTCAACATCGAGATCACTTTGCACCTGTGCAAGAGCCGGCAGGGTCAGGGCAATATTTTCAGTTTGCGGTGTAACTGTTGAAACAACCTGATGATACACCTTCATGGGTGGAATGTGCGCCAGACCCTGTTTTTTCTTTTTCAGTATTTTTACTCCACCACCCACCAACAGTATCGCGAGAATAATCCAGATAATTTTTTTCATTTCACCAGCTCTTTCAAATTGTTGCCATACAGCACTGCCAGCGTGACAAAGGTCTCCCACCAGCGGGCTTCGGTCAGATAATAACTTGCCTCAGTCGATAAGACTTTTTCTTCATTTCGCAGATACTCTTCCTGAACCATACGGCCATTCCCATAGGCTACCCTGGCAACTTTAAGCAGCTCACGCTCATACTTAACGCTTTTTTTTTGCCAGCTCTTTTGAATGATCAAGAAGTTTCAGGGTTCGGCTGAGATCATCGGCTCTGGCCTGCAGTTCTATTCTGGCCCGGGCAAAACGGTTTTTCTCACGACGCAGATCAATTTTTGCCTGTTCAATAGCGGTATAGACAGGTTTGTTGAAAATCGGCACCTGCAGACTGATTCCGTAACTTCCATAATCACCATCTATATTTTCTCCTGTATTGTATCCCTCCCCGTAATTCTGAAACCAGCGAGCAGTGCCGACCACCCTGGGAAACAATTTATCTCTGGCTGCCTGAACCCCGTACTCGCGAGCCTCAATGCTTTTTTCGAGAGGTTTCAAGGCAAGAAGAATTTCTGTCTTCAGCGTATCAACCCGGGTGAGAGACACAGGGGCTTTCAAGCGAATTCCGGTGAGAGATTCAATGTTTTTCCTTAATCCACTTTCCTGCTGCATGGTCTGGTTATAGACCAGATCAATCTGATTTATAGCCTCATCCATGCGCACCAGTTCCGATTCCGGCAACCGCCCGCTTCTGACCTGGTTGGCTACATCGGCCCTGGTTTTCTCAAGGGAATTTTTCCGGGAATCCAATGCTTTTTTCAGGGAACTCATATGCACCAGATGGGCGTCAGCAGTGACCAGTACGGCCTGATGTTCAAGAAGATTAAGCTGTTTTCTGATACGAAAACTATCTGCCATTTTTTCTGCCTGTCTACCCAGCGAAAACAACTCCTTGACAAATAAAGGCAGAGAGAGTTGACCTCCAAACCGAGTGATATCATCGCTGAACGGCAGTGTCCCGTGGTTTGCCAGTATCCGTGCTGTCTCCGTTGGGGCCACAGGTCTCCAGTTTGTCGGAGAAGAATATCTGTCATAACCGAGTATACCAGTGAGCTCAGGATAAAACCGGTCGTAGACGGCCTGGACTGCTAATTCGGCAGATCTGGTCTGCAGCGTATCCAGCTGAGTAACAGGCTGTTCCTGAAGAGCATCAAATAGATCCGTAATGGTTATTGCATCGGCCGACTGTGACCCGCAGAGCAAAATCAATCCCAGGTATGCCAAGATTTTCATGAAATTTCCTCTGGTTCGTTCATTTCGGTGTCTTTCCCCGAAAATCAGCTTATCCATTCTTCCACTTCTACCTGCTTTGGAGCCCTGCCGACACA